>JAPOTS010000009.1 GCA_026709065.1 Bacteroidota bacterium | reverse complement strand
AAACTCACAGGATCAATCCACATTTGAGTGCAAACCTGATCATGTATATTTACGATTCAAATATAAGGATTTACATAACAATTAAAAAGAGACTCTTTTATAAAGGTTACTTTGCGTGCACATATCTTGATCATAGTTAAGCGTAAAGAGTTGCAAACTTACGAACCTCTTGTAATATAATATGGGTCGTATTTATTTGCTATTTGGGGATTGAACTCCTTCAACGCTAAGTAAGATAATTCTTTTTTGAAACGATACTCACCTTGGAGTATTTAGTGGTATGTCGCAATGTACGCCTAAGATTATCGTAAATAGGATACTCGTTACCACAATGCGGACATAGTAGCTTCACATCGTCTGGAAGCGTCACATGGATGTTCGCACATGATTGGGAGATATCCTGCTCAATTTCCGATACCACCCAGGGTGATGGTACTCCGACAAGGTGGTTGATATCTGTGATTTTTAAAGCCATTTCAATAGGATGCTAAATTGGTAGGTTGATTACCTCCAATATACCATGTCGCTCCTTTCTAAACCTAATCGAATTCCTATCGTTTACTCTGCTTTTCAAGCTTCACCTACATTTAAGACTGAATCCCCGTATATCAAAGCCTTTTCAATCCAATGTTTACCGAATCACTGTTCAATCGCATGGTTCAACAGGTAAATTGAATTGAACTCTTAGTAAAGTATTTGAAAAAGCGAACACCGAAAGCTGAGAATGGAGCTATTGAAAGAATAATTTACGTATTTTCAAAAAGTTTGACAAGTCATTTTCCAATCAAGGCTTGGTTTGATGCGGATATTGATTCACGACTTTGGAGCCTATGCTTTCCCCGTTTTACTTAGCAAAGCTCTATTATCCCGCGGATATTCAGTTGGACACGCTTATTGTGCTAGTTTAATCACCACTCCCTGTAATGTGGGAGACGACGTTGATGGCCTGACGCTTCTGCCAATAAACACCTCCCGTCCATTGAATAAATATAATCTTATTGAACGATGGAGACAAGAAAGAGAATATGGCCATTTAGCAGAGCGGGTCGTATTAGACTTCAAACCCGACATCGTTTTTTCTGCAAATACCCCACTCAATGCACAACAACGCATTCAAAGAATCTGTAAACTAGAAGGAATCCCTTTTGTATTCTGGTTACAGGATCTGATTGGAATGGCAACGAGTAAGATTCTCAAAACTAGACTTCCATTAATTGCATCATGTATTGGGTATTATTTTCAGCAGATAGAAGCCCATCAATTACGCACTAGCCACGCAGTGATTTCAATCACTCAAGATTTTACTCCATATTTAAATAGATGTGGAGTTGCGACTGAACGAATCACAGTCATTGAAAACTGGGGAACATTAGACGCATTCCATGGCGAACCCTCTCAATGGGCAAAGATGCATCAGCTTCCAGAGCGTCCGATTTTGCTGTACGCGGGAACACTTAGCATGAAACACAACCCTTCTGTCCTGCTACATCTAAGTCAGCAACTTGGGGATAATGGTCAAGTGGTGGTGGTATCGCAAGGAAAAGGTGCTGATTGGCTTAAGGATTCAATTTCGAATCAGCCTGATTCCAATCTGACCGTTCTGCCTTATCAGGACCCTGATCAACTCCCTGCAATGTACAGTGCTGCGGACATTCTTCTGGTATTACTCACAGAAGACGCTGGAGAGTTTTCTGTCCCATCCAAACTGCTCACATGCCTCTGTGCTGCAAAACCAATCCTTGCGGCGGTTCCTCAGCATAACCTTGCAACTAGAATTATTGAAAAATCTGGGGCAGGTTTAGTTACGGATCCTGATAATCATAAGGAATTTGTTACAAAAGGCCTTTACCTTCTTAGCAATCCAGAACATTGCAAATCAATGTCAACCAATGCCGTTCAATGGGCAGAAGAACGATTTAATATCAAACATATTGCAGATCAATTTGAGGCTGTTCTACGTCTCTAGTAAAATGTCTAGATCATTGAGTACCATGATGATCCATTACACGAAGTATTAATGATCCATGATGACAGATGGCCACAAGTAATGATATTTCGTTATGCTGGGTCTAAAAAGTTTTTTGGTTCTACCATGTTTTGTGTTGAAACGATTGATTTTGGTTCCGCCACATTTATTTTTTCATACAAGATACATTTATAGAATCCTTTTTGCTTCACTCACTAAATTAGGATCTCGCTGGCTATTACAATGTGGAAATAGATAGGAGGCTACATCTAGTAGATGTTTTTGGTATCCAGATGCGAGAGAGGCGGTGGATTGTTGCAGATCAAATTGGTGGAAAAAAGAAGCGGACGAGGGATCGCCATCTATAGTGGAGATGTCATGGTGGATGAATTAACAAATTCAGTGCTCTTGTGATGTTTTATCGTTCAAGACCGAACCCACCTTGACCTTTGTCTTTACCCTTGTTCTTCACTTCTGACATATCATCATTTGTTGGTGGAGGTAGCAATGCCTGGGAGGGTTTGGCAGATAGTAGCTTGGATGTCTGATGGATATCTTGGTTTTAGCCTTTCGCATATCCATCCACCAGCCATGCGTGTAAGGAAGGAATAGGAATCCCGTAACGCCCCCCTTTTCGCTGATCAATTACTCCTTGGTAAAGTGCTTGAGTAAAGAGGTCATCTGCCTCTTTTTGAGTCAGCCCATTCTGCTTTAGGCTGGAAGTAATGGCTGGTTTGGTCGTAGTTCCATCTGTTGGGACATCCATGACGGCTCTTGCAAAAGCTTGACGGAGGTCTTCGTCAATATCATGTGCTCTTTGATCATAATACTCTATCTGCTCCTCGCGACCTTGTTGAAGTACCATATCAAGTCCTTCATCCGTCGGGGTCTGCTTAGATGCAAGATACTTCACCGCGGGATCTGCATAGGATATGATGTGTTGAGGCCAGCCATTAGTGCGTTCCGCGATGGTTTCAATCCATTCAATCGGGGGTTTACTGACACCCCCCTCATGAATGAGAAAGTCTCGAATAATAGCACATGTAGATTCATGGCTCAAACATCCAAGAGGCACCTTACACTTACGCATAAATCGCGAAATTCCAAACGTTCTGAAGCCAGACTCGGTCGTCCCAAGTCCACCTGCAAGGAGCATGATTGATCGTCCCAAGTCCCCATTGTGGATCTCTTTGAGAATACTAGTGGTAACGCCCTTCATCTCAGATGGCACTACATCAGGCATACCCAAAGTCTGTGCCTCATCCAAGATCAAAAGAAGGGGCTTCTTCTGTCCTCGCAAAATGTCAGAGATGGTATGTGCGGCAGTCTTAATATTAATGTTGAGACTACCATGTCCGACATGATCAACACCAGCCTCCGCACTAAAACTAGTGATTTGACGACCACTCTTGTCCAGACGGCGGAGTAACTCATCAGGGCTCCACAGGGTATTGGTGTTGATGAGTATGGGCTTCCATCCGTTTTTCTTCGCGTGCTTTGATAGCACATCAAGCAGAGCCGTTTTTCCAGCACCAGGAGCTCCTTGAATCAGAAAGGTAGTACCATCCTTATCCTCCCGAAAGAGTTCAAGTGCACCGTTGAAGGTGTCAATGATCTCTTTCCGACCATGAAAATATTTGGCGGGTCCTCGATCTTTAAGAAAATTTGAGCTCATGAGAACGAATGTGTTGTCACAGTTCGTCAATCAACTCAGTGGTTCTATATTGGTTCAAAATCAATGGTGCCTAATGATTTCACATCATCTTGTTAGATTGACAATTCTCATATTATTCCTGATTCAGAAGTCTTTCTATTCATTACTACAAAGACTTCAAAGTGAGGGTATCCAGGTGCGAAGGAGTCGGTGGATCGTTGCAAGCGTAAATGTTCGTAGAAAAAAGAAGCGGATGGAGGATCGATAGCTACGGAGGAGAAGCCGTGATGAATGAGCTAACATGTTCAGTGCTCTTGTGATACATTATCGTTTGAGACCGAACCCTCCTTGCCTAAATCTTCACATCTCGCTGATCGTCCTTTGTTGGTGGAGGTAGCAATGCCTGAGTGGGCCCAGGAGGCGATATCTTGGATGTCTGATGGATATCTTGGCTATAGCCTTTCGCATATTCATCCACCAGTCATGTGTGGAATGAGGGAATGGGAATTCCATAGTCTCCTTCTTCTCGCTCATTAATGATTCCTCGGTCAAGTGCTATCTCAATGAGATCCTGGGCCGCTTCTTGGAAGTACTCCTCTTGGAGTGCAGACATGATGTCATCAAGCTCCATGGTTTCTCCTGCTGAAACATCAGCGAATATTTTTGCCAGAATCTGACGTTTCTTTTTGTCAATATCCATAGCACATACTTTGTAATACTCTATCTGCTCAGCGCGACCTTGTTGAAGTACCATATTAGGTCCTTCATCCGTCGGGGTCTGCTTAGATGCAAGATACTTCACCGCGGGATCTGCATAGGATATGATGTGTTGAGGCCAGCCATTAGTGCGTTCCGCGATGGTTTCAATCCATTCAATCGGGGGTTTACTGACACCCCCCTCATGAATGAGAAAGTCTCGAATAACAGCACATGTAGATTCATGGCTCAAACATCCAAAAGGCGCCTTACACTTACGCATAAATGGCAAAATTCCAAACGTTCTGAAACCAGACTCGGTCGTCCCAAGTCCACCTGCTAGGAGCATGATTGATCGTCCCAAGTCCCCATTGTGGATCTCTTTGAGAACACTTGCGGTAACGCCCTTCATCTCAGATGGTACCACATCAGGCAATCCCAAAGTCTGAGCCTCATCCAAGATCAAAAGAAGGGGCTTCTTCTGTCCTCGCAAAATGTCAGAGATGGTATGTGCGGCAGTCTTAATATTAATGTTGAGACTACCATGTCCGACATGATCAACACCAGCCTCCGCACTAAAACTAGTGATTTGACGACCACTCTTGTCCAGACGGCGGAGTAACTCATCAGGGCTCCACAGAGTATTGGTGTTGATGAGTATGGGCTTCCATCCGTTTTTCTTCGCGTGCTTTGATTGCACATCAAGCAGAGCGTCGGAGTGAGCGTCAAAAGGAATCAGCTCCGCTCTTTGATAAGATCAAGGCGTTTTTGGAGTCAACGGCGATGCTAGGTCCAAAGTCTTGGAAGCAGGCGGTCCAGTATGCGTTGGTCCGTTGGGAGAAGCTGACACGCTTTTTGGATGACGGGGAGGTAGAGATTGATACCAATCTGGTAGAAAACAGAGTTCGCCCGATTGCAATAGGACGAAAGAACTATCTATTTGCTGGCTCCCATGAAGCGGCTCAACGTGCGGCAATAATCTATTCGTTACTCAACACCTGCACCTTGCATGGGGTAAACCAAGAAGAGTGGTTGGTGGATGTGCTCACACGGATTGACACGATGGCCGAAGATGAATTGTATACGCTGTTACCACAACACTGGAAGGCAACAAAAGAGACGACGCTCCCGAATGCTGCGTAGATCAGCCTCGGCAGAGATTGATCTACGATCCGCCTACAAAACACAGGGGCTTGTCAGGATGCCATCAGTAGAAAAACAGACGAACACTATCAGTGTGATTACAGTCTAAGTTTTTCAACTTATGGTATTATCGTATGGATACAAAATTTGTAGCATAGACCAAACTATCACTTGTATTGAGAATTGTTGTATATTTTGAGTAAACACTCTTAAATGGAAGTAAAACATATACGCTATAAAGACTTGGTGCGGGGAACGTCACAATGATGAAAACCAACTCTCTCTATTACGGAGATTGCTTGGATTGGATGGAGAAGTAGGACGATCAATATGTTGATCTCATCTACTTGGATCCTCCATTTAACTCCAAAGCAAACTATAATCAGTTATTTCACACTCAAGGAGCAGGTGATGCTCAGTTTGGAGCTTTTTCGGATACATGGACTTGGGATCATGCCGCGGCTGATAGGTTGCGTACGTACTTAAATGCTCCTGGAATAAGCGCACACGATGCTATCTGTGGATTAGATAGAATGCTTGGATCGTGCGGTATGATGGCTTATCTAACCTACATGGCTGAAAGACTGGAGCATTGTTGGAGATTGCTCAAAGATACTGGCAATATTTACTTACACTGTGATCCAACTGCGAGTCATTTTCTTAAAATACTAATGGATGGCATATCCTTGAAATCAGGGGGCGGGCAGAATGGAAGAGTCAATGCGGATTGAATCACTTCCTGATCCAGAAGTGATAGCAAAAAGAAACTGATAACAGCCATGATTCAAAAATGATTCTGGGAAGGTATAATGAAGCGGTCACTTGGAGTGTAAACGATTTGAAGAATGGCTTTTGTGAGACACTTACTGATCCACCACTATGATCACCTGATTGCTCCGGCGTGAATGTTTCAACTATATTGTCAAAATATATGATGAAAATAGATCACATTGAAATACTTTTTGATCTAAGTCCACGATGGGTGATGTAAATCCATGAAGGGCAGGAGAAAAATAACTCACCTACTACTGTAGACGAGATGCAAAAAAAGAACTTGCAGGAAGAGCATTAGATGATTATCCTACAGATGTAACAATAGAAATTCAATGATGAAAAGCAAAATTTCTATCTACACCATTGCTATAACCATGAGTGATTTACCAACATGTAAAGTCAAGTTTAATTTGGATAACAAATACCACTCAACTGAACTTAAAGAGCATACCGTCTAGTTGTTTCATCGTCCGTTTCCATCATGAAAGTTCATTGGGAGAGATTTCATGTATACGCTCATTTTTCAACTATTAATAATCTTAACGACACATCTATGTACCCTGATAATGAACCGATCATTGAACAATTAGATCTTCCGTTTGAGGAATTGATGATGCGAATGGAAAGAGATGATTTCAGAGGTAAGTCATCTTTAACCATTCGTATAGGAGATGCGAATGATCTCATCCGTGAAATAGATGACCAATCTGTTGATTTGATTGCAACTGATCCGCCCTACGGAATCAATTTTGAAAAAAACGAATGGGATGAACCCGATCGACTGAATTGGCATGAACTTGCAACTCACTTCAAGCGTGTGCTTAAACCTCATGGAAACTTGATCGTATTTCAAGGTTGGTCCTATGTTGCTGAGACAAAAACGATCTTAGATCAGTACTTTACAATCAAGAATTGGATTATTTATGATAGGGTTAAGGGTAGAGGTGCAAAGACGAATTTCGTTTCTACAAGAGAAGATATTTTATGGTATGTGATGGATGAAAAAATACATGTCTTCAACAAAATAGATTCAACCATCAAAAAAAAGACTGGAGGCATGGGATTAAAGAATGGAACGAAATATAGGGCTCTATCTAACGTATGGACGGATATATCACCAATTGTGCCGTGGAGTAAGGAACGCGTTAAGCACCCAACTCAAAAACCTGTTAGCTTGATGAATCGAATCGTTGAGGTGTTCTCAAATCCCAATGATCTGGTGCTTGATCCGTTCATGGGAAGTGGTACGACGGCTGTATCTTGCCAAATACTCGGAAGACATTGTATCGGTTTTGAGAAGAACCCCGAGTATTATCAGATCATACTGGAAAGAACGAAGCAATGAGTGATGATCTTTTCAGAGACGGGATCATCAATTTGCACACGAGGCAATTCGGAAGAGTTGTTGAATTGATTGTTCAATTGTTAAGAGATTATCAGGACAGTAACCGATTAGATTTTGACTTGTTTGACCCAGAAACAAATATGAATATAGAAGTCAAATCATCTCGAGTATTCAAGAAACAACTTCTTCAATTTGATTTGGATCATTTATACGACTGATCATGAATCATTCAAATAGAGATCGTCTGCTGAAACAGACACAAGCTCCGAATTTGATTGCAACATCCAACAAATCAAAATCGATTTATTTGATACGCTCTACTACCTGCTATTTTTTCGATGTAATTGAGATATTCAGAATCAACGATGACCAAATCAAGAACGATAGAAATCTGAATTATAGCGACAAGCAACATCGAGGAAATCAAGGAGAGGGACAGTTTCATGTGAACAATAACAATTATCAATATCACAAGGATCACTATATCATACAGTCAATGACGTATGAACACTTAAAGAGGATGCTTCTCAATAGAAAAACTATGGGGAACCAGCCTTCACCCTCGTGAGCTACGCTCAATGTTCAATTCAAATAACGACTTGATTGGATCCTTGATAAAACACACAATAAAAAATATATTGCATGTTCATCACCGATCATGCAGATCTGGGTCTGAAGTTATTTAGAGTACCTATAAAATTATTGATGTTCTATGACATTTCTTTCAGGATCCAATCGGACAATAGGACCGTAGCCCAACTCCCGAAGCTCGGTTCAATTACACTTAGGTCTCCGACAATCAACCAAATCAGATCGCCTGGTCTCAGTACTTCGTTCGCAACCGATGGGAAGCCAATGCGTCAATTAGAGATTTTTAGATGAAGAAAAGCACCAAAACGCATGAAAAAAGAAGAATCTAAGTCATCATCTAACCCCAAGACGACCTGTAAGACAAACCTGTTCCAAATGAGCTCTACCAGAGAATAACTATCAGCATCGCGCTTTAAGGGCTACCCAAAGATCGGATGACAAACCCCATCGGCTGGCAATGATTCGCAGATGCTGGTTCATAGTGAAGGTAATGCTGCGGACATCTCCCCACACTACCTTTACTCCCCAATCTCTCAAATGGAACCAGTAAACCCCTAGGTCTACCTTGTGACGGAAATCCGACTTGACATGTTTAAATTTGTATAAATTCGACTA
>JAPOTS010000080.1 GCA_026709065.1 Bacteroidota bacterium | reverse complement strand
CAATTGATGGCGTATTTGGGCATGGTTCCCAGTGAACATAGCTCTGGCGCGCATACCCAGCGGGGCGGAATCACCAAGACAGGAAATACCCATGTGCGAAAAGCTTTGATTTCGGCTGCTTGGAAATATGCACAACCTCCACGCAGTAGCCGTATGCTTCAACAACGGCAACAGGCCGTCACGGCCGAGGTCATTGCGCTTTCATGGAAAGCACAACAGCGGCTGCACAAGCGGTTTCGTCACCTGAGTCAAACCAAATCTCGATGTGTCGCCAATGTAGCGGTCGCGCGTGAACTGGTTGGATTTCTTTGGGGAGCATTACAGCTAAAAACCCCATTAACATAGATCATCAACATACATGTGTATAGCCTGACTTATGGAGAAGCGATTGGCACGGTAGGAGAACCCACGCCACTCACTTGCGATAGTCGGCTTTGTGCCGGTGAACTCGCGTTTTTAGATCGTGGTAGCTCCGTACGAACCCGAAATCATGCGTTCAACCCTTGTGGCCAAACACGCGAATACCAGACTGATTAACCGTCGAAGCAGCCATATCGCTTCTCCATAGGTCAAAATTATTTGAAATGACGTAACTTTATCTAACATAGCGCTTTTTTAGCCTGCCCCGTAGGCCGTCCTACTAATACCAGCGGAGGAAAGAATACTTATTCAGTTCCTTGACATTTATCCAAATTTCCCCGAGATTGTCGTACATTGTTACGTTACTGACAAAGCAATGTAATTGATACATGATATCAATCTTATAGTTTTTGTTGAAATTCTTATGTCGGACATCTCAAATTAAATGGCCATACAGGACCGCACATCTTTTGGTACTGTGAGTACTGGTTTACTCCGTAACACCCTGGTGATTCTTCTAATTCTTACCAGTACTGGATGTGCTCGTGTAAATAATGTATGCCAGGGAGGATGGCTCGGTAGAAATTTTGGACTCCTTACCATGCTACTAGAGACGTTTGTTGTCTCAACCGTTCTTGCACTGGTCATCAGTATAGTCTTCTATTTGCTGTTTCTGCGTCCTAAGTTAAGGAAGTGGAATCTTTCCTCATCTGTAACGGCTCCCAAACCAGCTGCATCTTTTTTGTTTCCCATTACCCTCATTGTTCTTTTTCTCGTTTTTGGAGGTGTTTTTCTTGGAGCAGATTGTTCAGATACACAGAAGTCAGTTCATGTCGTAGGCGCAGTCTTAGGTCTTATCTCGGGGTTTTTTATAGGATTTGGGATTTGCCGAAACTTTATTACGAAACCATTCCGAAAAATAGAATCAAATAGAGATTAACTTTCAACATTCATGAATAATCGTTTTATTGCATGCGGAGGAACTGGTGCACATGTAATGTTAGCCATGATCCGGTTGCATATTCTGGGATATCCCTTTGGTTTCTTCTTCAAAACCGGTTACAGTCTACCCGACTTGTTCTTGGTAGACCAAGACTCTGGCGATGGAAAAGACAAGGATACACATACGCCTTGGCAAGAGGTGAAGCATTTAATCAGGCTACACCCTGGAAAATATAATTTAGGAAAATACTTGGGGCGACCCGATTCTCCCATCTGCAAGAATGTGAGTCCCCTACCTGTTGGAAAAAATAAAGATTGGTACAAACCGCCATATCATCAACTGAAATATCAGTTTCGTGATTCAATAATTCTTGAGTTGATCACATCCGATGAACAAAGAGAAATTACATTTGATCTTGGGATGATGGCATCACCTGCAGTTGGATCATTGCTCTTCAGCCTCAAAGAACTGGATCATGATGAAAAGTCCAACAATTACGACGAGTCCTACAACGAAATGCTTGATGGCTGCAAAGAACGTCGCATTGTCGTTTGCGGATCAAGCGTAGGTGGTACAGGCTCCTCAGTCGCTCCTACTCTTGCTCGTCTGTGCAATGATAAAGAGGGGGAGGTTATGGCTATAATGATCCACAACTGGTTCCAATTTTCTCGGCCAGATGAGTCTCGAGATATCTTTGAAAAATCAGTTGAGCGTAACAAGCGTATGAAACAAAACGCTGCTGGTGGACTGGCATGTTACGGACATGAATTGGCAGATTCTGTGCCTACTATTTTAGTGGGAGTTCCCGATGAAAAACGAATCTTACGAGACTACACATCGGATAATCAACAGCCGTTCAAGGATTCATATGCCCATGCAATTGGTGCGCTGGCTGGGATCAAACATTTTCTTGCGACAGGTTCAAATAGTATCAAAGAAGGCCTCTATGGAGTGTCTGCATCTGATGCGTCCATGTTAACTGGCGATATCATTGTCAGAGACAGCGATGAAGCATCCTTGAAAACAATGTTGGGGCATGCACAAATTCTGGTGTGCCTTCTCAAAGTCTATTCCAAATTACTTAGAATCACCAGTGAACGCAATCTATCCAAAGACAAATCTTCAGTATTTAATTTTTTCAATTTCGCTGGGGATACTCCATTTCCTTCCATTGCACATTGGGCATATTCTCAGCTTGACCGTGACACTGCAAGTCTCAAGTATGCATCAAACGAGCTTAACCTGATCATAGAAAATTATGAAGAAATTTTAGAATGGATCAAGTCATTTGGGGCTGAAACATCCGCCGATCTATACTATGAAAGCCATGATGTAGACAGCAAAAGCATAAAATTCTTTTGTGAAGAACGACAGTGTTTAAAACGACTAAAAAGCATTCAACTACCTGATATCAAAGAGTTACGTAGCTCGCGCTTATCGAATTTAAAGGATCCGGAAATTGTAGCCTTATCTCTATTTCACTGGGTGGCAGATTGGATCACTGATGACTGGGAAAAGGCAAATCTCCCAACTAAAATGGACCAAGTCCCTCATGGCCAGGGATACTGGCCGGACATCGAATCCAACGATGATACTGGACTGGCACCTACCTGGAGTAATCCCGGTGAACTTGGTAAGGTTGATGATGGGAAAATCATTACCTGTATTGAGGACTATTTTGACACGGATGATGTCAGCCCGAATAGTTGGCCACATCCCTTTGCAGTTACTGAACAGTTTAAATTCCTGATTGCCAAGGAGGATCCTATCGCCCTGCGAAAACTTGAAATCTTACTCATAGGTCGGGCACTTGGTATTCTTGAATTCAAGGAAATTGATAACAGAGATACGAAAGGAGATTTATCCCTTGAGCGACTCATCAAAGACGAGGCGATTGCCAAGTATCGTCTTATTCACAAAGGGAATGGGATGATTTATGGTTTCAACTCACCAACAACCCTACTATGCCCTGCTCCAGATGTAGACGATGACGATTGGGATGCCCTGAGAAAAGATATAATCGAATCCGACTGGGTAGACTGGAAAAATTTCGGGAATCTTGGAGAGGGTAATAAAAAGTCTGGAAAATATGTTTCCCATCATCTCAGGGGTACAGCCAACAGGGTCAAAGAGAAACTGATGAGCGGGGATGATGAAATTTTTAGTTGGACATTCTCAAAGAATTGGGGAAGGGATGGCGAAAAAGCCAGACAGGCTATTAAAGGATGGATCAGGTGTACAAAAAAATATATCAAGGATGCTGTTGATAAACGTTCGCGGACTTGGTTTGATGTATTTGATGTCTACCTCAAAACAGAATCTGGATCGTTTGGAATTGCGGAATGGCTTCCTCTTGCCAGCGAAGATGTACGTATTCCTGTTCCAATTTTAGGCCCCTCCATCAATATCTTTGAAGAAGGAGTTCCAGATAAAGAAGAAGCAGAAAAAAGATACCCGAATTTCCGGGACACAGTTCCTGAGTTCACAACCTATTCAGTAGATCCTGAATCAGGCGATTCCGAAGTCTTTGAATTAATTGACTACTTCCATACTCCAGGTTTGGAGTTTCCAATGAAGGCTATATGGAGAGAACACTTAGATGGTCTTCAAAATTTGAAGAAAATTTTTGCTTGGGAAATTGATCATACAGAAAGGGGAATATGGATCATGCAAGAGTTAGGTGATAGCCCGATCTATATTAGAGATCTCATAGTGATTGACAAGGATATGATTCAGATTGAAACATGTATTCCCTTGGAGCAAAAGCGGATTAATGGATCCCGAACAAAAGAGATCAAATACCCTGATATTCCCCTTCGCCCAGAATTTATTGATCTGTTGAAAGTCCCCGAAGGACAAAAAAACACGGGAGATAGATGTCTTGATCACGATGAGGCATGGAAGGCACTTCAACAATCAGGAATACCAGATTCAGGGCGTAAATTAGTTCGTTGGACTTTAGATCTGCGAGGACGATCGAAGTCGTTACCCGTCACTGTATCGGTGGAAGGTGTTGAAGTGAGCAAGGCACATTGGATGATTTGGCCCAATTTTAAATCGGACTACAATCCTGATCAACCAAGTGACCTGTGGAGAGCCTACTATGTGTTTGAACAGTGTGATAAAACATCGCTTGAGATTCAAACTATTTACATGGCTCATGACCTTAAAAACCCCTTACAAATCACCAAATCTCCACAAGGTTGCCCTGGTAATGCCTATGCTTTGAGTTTTGAGGATGGACATCATTCGGGAGGGCCTCCACTGGCTTTCTCTGCCTATGACCAAAAATTGAAGGACACCGGAATTTACATTATTGGATTAACGAAGCGTTCATATGATCAACAACCATGGAAACTGGCGATTGATTTTGGTACTTCTCATTCCGTAGCAGCATATCAAATTGGTATTGATTCAGAAACGGTTCACCTTAATGCTGAGCTTGTATCTGAAGATGGACTTACGTTACATGTGAGTGAAAACTATGATGTTGAAGATGCATCGCAGATGGGATTTGATCTCTGGAGACCAACCTACTTGAAAAACAATGTCGGTAATATAGCGAAGGCCATGCTTCCATCAGATTTATGGTCTGTGGAAGAGATTGAATCTGTTGACGTTGGAAAATTCCAATCTCAATGGTCTCCAATGACGCACTATTCTATCCCAGTGATTCAATTGCAACGCTCCAATATTCGGGATCACATTATTTCTGGATTCAAATGGGACCTAACCGACGGTAAATTTAGAAATCAGGAGCAGTGGTTACGAGAAAGGTATCTACGGATGGCGATCGAGATTTTTGTAGCTGATATCGTAAAGGGAAAATCTAAAAAATTACCCAGTAAGATAGATGCTACATTCACCTATCCGCTTCGTGGTACATTCACTCAAGCGACTTCTAACTATGAGGACATTATCAATAAAGTAATTGAGTATGCACACAAAGATCTTGGAGTTGCATTCAGTTTAAAAAATGGGCGGGGAATGTATAGTGAATCTCATGCTGCATTCGACTCAGTAGGTGATGGCATTCCGATTAATGTGAAACTGGTTGCAGATTTAGGTGGTGGAACTCTGGATATACTCATTCGAACCTATGATATACCGATTGAACTGGGTAATGACAGGTTCAAGGAAGTTGCCGATAGTGTGAAGATTGGTAGCGACCTCATGCTTAAAGTATTGGCTGAGAATCCAAATAGTTACTTGCCAAGGGGTGATGATAGAGGTTGGGATCTGGACCCAGAAAAAGCCTTTGAGCAGCTTAGGGCATGGATGCGGGCAGTTGGTTCGGATAAACTATTTGGAAAGGAAACAGAAGATTGGCATGCTCCCGATTTAAAACTTCGGGGATTTGAAAAATCCCGTGACGGAAATAATGGCCGTGAGATTATCAACCGCTACTTCCGCATCATTGTTGATTTCTTGGCTCGTTATCTGGTTGCTTATGTCGCCAACGATGTCTGGCCCATCCTAAAATCGGACTCTGACCAAGCGAAGTTAAAACTGTTAGTCAATCTCCGTGGAAATGGATGGCGACTGTATCATGGGAGTAGAGATTATCAAGCTATTCAACAGGCAATGGAGAAACTCGTTCAGAGTCGCGCACAGGAGCTATGGTCCGACTCTGGAATTTCTGATCCTCTCCCCAATGAGGTTTGGCACACCGCCGATCTAAGTCACGAGAACTCTCCCAAGTTAGTGCCAATTAAAAAGGCCTTGGGTAAAAATATGGACCCTGTCAAAGCTCGTAATAACAGCCACCGATATCCTCTGTCCAATGTGATGGTTTACGGACGAGAGCAGACGGATACGCAGAAAAACTGGAATGAGAGACTGCCATTTGCGGGAGTCAGTGAAACGGATAGTCTACATATTGAAACATTTGATCCGCCTCTGGTGGTCAAGGCATCGGGTAGCGGTGAGCCTCTCGCCAAGTTAGAAGATCCTTTGATGAAAGAAATTAACGACAAAATATCAGGTGGCCAGGTCGTTCGGGATACTCTTCTCAATACCGTTGATGCACCCATTGCACTACTGATTTGGGAGAGTTTACTCAAGTCAGACAAATTCCGAAAATTATAATTTGATATATTTCTGGTCTGAGTACCGTTTCTTCTGGGATAAAGGATGCTTATGATCTATCTGCCTTGTGTGTTCCATGTATAGTAATGAACCATGCCGTCTCCGATTCGTCGTACTGTTGAGTCATATTTACGTTTGATTAGGTTTCGAGTCTCTTCATGGCTCGTTCGGCGGGCAATCGTCACCACTGGAGGGACGGTCAGATCCCTCACCGCTATGGTTAAGAAAATTAATCAGTCTCCAGCACTGGACCTGCATATTCTGAAAAATCTGCAGATGACAGTCGAGAATCTTCCCCGATTCAAATTATTCGGCAACTTTCAATCTGAAAGATATCATAGATCTGGAATGGTTTTCTCACTTTTACGACCACTGATCATGAGGGGACAAATTTATATACGTCTAGTGATTTCGAAACCCATTCAGGGAGCCTTACAATTGGTGACTCAAGCATTACGCCGACTCTATCGACTGGATAAAAAGATCCATAATCGGAATCCAAGAATTCTCAATGTTCTTACAGATCTTTTGCACTCTGCCGAACATATTGAGACGATTGTGCACTCATTCAAACCTGTTAATGAATCAGTCAGTCCACGGTTTCGTATACCGTAAACCCAAAAAATTATTGCTACATGAAACCATGGATTCCTAATGCTCTTGTTGGGTTGATCCTTACATTCTTAGTTATCCAGACTGGATGTGAAAGCCAAACGGTAGTACCCTTTTTGGATGCTCAAGCCTCGCTCCAACCGCACTGGGGAGAAGACTCAGCCATTGAAACGATTGATGCGGACACCGTTAAACATGAATTTCATCTATTGTGGGACCAATCCATTCCAATGGGAGGATATATCCACAGAACCGACCCTGATAGTCAAGGAACCCTAAAATTGATCAATGATTTTCTTAAAAGTGCGAGATTGACTACTGATTATGGTGGGGATGAATCCTCACTTAAATGTTTAGGAGTCACGAACTCTATTGTAGATGTTGATTGTGATCCTATCATGTCTCAAAATTTCTTTGATGGTAGTAATTCTCGTCTTGACCACGGAATTGAATATATCATTGAAGGGCTCATCAATGGATCTTTCAAGGGGGCAGCATTTGTCAGTGATTTGATTGCAACGACTGTCTATGGAACGGGACCACCCGCATTACTCCCCTTCCTAAGGAGTTCTACGCTACAAGCGTATCTCAATTCTGGTACAATTGACATTGCTCTGTTAGGAACGAAAATCAATTACTGGGGAGTTCATCGCGGTTCATGCGAAGCTCTCTCTGGCTCTCTGGGGTGTTGGTATGATGAGGCTCAAAGACGCTATAAACCTTTGGATCAAATCCACAAAAGTCCAGTGTATATCCTCATTTTGGGTTTAAGACCAGAAGGGAAAAGCCACGAAGACAACCCAGTTTTTAGGATGGCTACCGAATTGGTCCATTCCATGACCGCCGAGGGCATGGAGATCAAACATGAGCTGATCTCGCAGGGATCTTTAGGGAGTCAATCTGAATTTCACTGGTATCCTTATGCCGAAACTGGTTTTCAAGCCATAGGCCTCACCGACCATGGTTATCAGTGCAAAGATAATGAGACACACCGAGTCAAAGGTAGATTCCTTGATCCTGAAGTTTCGGTCACTGAAATAGCGATGCATGGATCTCTGGATTCTGCGGTAACAGCCATGACCGATGATGATGATCCCCAAATGGTTCATTTGGAGATCAACTGCCAAACATTACGTGAATACATTCGTGATGATCAGTCCAAGTTATGCAATGATACAAGTAATCAGTTGGTAGGAATCTTACATACTCTAGGGGAGAGTCTTTGGGCTGAATGGTCATCAGTTTCCCACACTAGTCATTTAACGATGGGACTTGAACCTTTCATTGACGGGATTCGTCCAAGCCATTATGAAACCACCATTGAATCCGTTCCACCGCTTGACGCATGCAAGACTGATTAGTAATGGAGTGGATATCGTATACCTTTTTAACTGTTGAAATATATGCATTTTGGCGCTTGATCAAATTCCAGCTTAATCACGAGGAAAGTGCCCGCAATGCCTTAGACGAAATTCATCTAATACTCAAGCGACCCACTTTTAATCAAAATCCTGTGTCTCAAATTCTGTTTGATCAGCTGGAGCGACATACAGAATTACCATTAGATAAAATTCGATCCTATGCTAATGCTGCACTTGTAACTGGTATTGGGGGCACAATGGCTCTTTTTGTTATTGAGGCATTCCCCATAGGTATCTATATCATTTCTTCCTCGGGTTCAGGGATCCAATTACCACCATGGCATACTATCTTCATTGGTCTCATTTTAGCCCTGCTTTCGAGTTTCATTGGGGTCTATGTGCATCTTCTAATCACATCTAAAATATTCTCCGAGGCCCATGAAGCTGTCATCAAAAGAGAAACTGAACTCGTTTGTAAATCAAGGTTTCACACACACTCCTCCCAATCTGCAAAAATGTGT
>JAPOTS010000081.1 GCA_026709065.1 Bacteroidota bacterium | reverse complement strand
CCTATGATACAAAAAATTTATGCCAATGTCAAGTTAGAGAATCGTCACAAGGTAGCCCTAGGTTAGAAATTATGGTTGCTTATACTGCCTATACGCTTCCATTGCCCGAGTACGACCAACACTTAAATCAATCACTGGACTGGGATAAGGCTGATCAGGGGATAGATTCCATGATCGGGGAATAGCCTCAAAATAACTCAGCCCATCCTCATGTGGAATGAGTCTCCCCTCTGCAATAAACCTATCTCTGTAGCTATGGTCTGGATCAAATCTCTTTGCTTGAATCTCCGGGTTGTAAACCCTAAAATAAGGCGCTGCATCTGGGCCCGATCCCGCAGTCCATTGCCATCCCATCGAATTGGCAGCAATATCCCAATCAATCAAACACTCTCGAAACCACGCCTGCCCCACCCTCCAATCCGTCATTAAATGCTTCGTTAAAAAACTTGCAACGATCATCCGCGTGCGATTATGCATCGTCCCTGTTACATACATTTCGCGCATCGCAGCATCAACCATATCAACCCCTGTCATGCCCCTACGCCATCGCTCAGCATCATCATTATCCTCTCTCCAAGGAAAATGATCCCACTCCGAACGCCAGTTATGATCTACAATATGAGGGGTATGATACAATAGATGATAGGCAAATTCACGCCATACCACCTCTTTTAAAAAGTGCTCAGACTCTTTTACATTTTCAGCATTTTTCACGGCATTCATACCTGCATGCCAGATCACCCTCGGAGAGATTTCTCCGTAAGCAAGGTTTTCCGATAGCCTAGATGTCGCATGCTTAGACGGAAAATTCCTTGAAGACTTATACACATCAATAGATTGATCAATAAATTGATCTAACCTTTTATGAGCTGCATCTTCACCTACTTTTGCAAACCGCGAAACGATGCTAGCACCGCGATTCATATCACGGCCTAAAGCCCAGTTTGCCAGTTCATCACTGTGAGGCCAATCCGATGGTGGAGACAAATCAACAGGCATCTTCAACGGTGAGTGGACATCTATATGCTGAACTGCCCGCCAGAATGGTGTATATACTCTATAAAAACCACCCGTTTGTGTTGTGACCGTCCAAGGCTCAAACAATAAACTTGAATTGACCTCCTTAACCGTAATACCCTGATTCGTCAGAGATATACTAACCTTTCCATCTCTGTGGATCGACTGAGGATCATAAAGTCTTGACCAAATGACCTGCGAAGCACCTGTCTCGGAGACCAAACTAACAAGAACATCCTCAGGTTCTCCCCGCCGTAATATGAGCCTGCTACCGTATTGATTTAGAGTGTCATTGAGTGACTGAAGGCTTTGTCCAAGTCGCCATTTTGGTGCGGCACCAAAGGTAGACTCCATTAAAGAATCAAGAATAAACACTGGCCAGACTGGACCATTCTCTTCAAGAGCTTCAACCCAAGCGGGTTGGTCCATTAAACGCAAATCCCGACGTAGCCATAAAATCGTCCCACCACGGTGCCTACCCATATCAATCATCAAGACGAAGCGCTATGGCCATCATACTCTGTCATACTGATTAACGTTAATTACTCAACGGTAATCATCACGGGATCAGAGACCACTGGTGGATCATGTGGAATATGTGCAAAATCACCAAGAACCAACTGCAATGTATAAGACCCCGGACTTAATTCAAGGCTTGTTTCGGTTTGCCCCAAACCAAAATGAAGATGACTTGAATCTGTTGGAATGGGCATGTCCATCGCGGGTAAATCCATCGCATTAACCAATAAATGATGATGGCCTGAATTCGGAAAGTCAATTCCTGCTGGGGCTACCCCCATTCCTGAAAGTCCAAACTTTACCGTCACAGTTCCACTTGGAATCACGGCCCCATCTTCAGGCTCAATGATATATGCCATAGCATTGTTGGGAGCGGTAGAACGCACCATGGTCTGCTCTACATCAGATTGGGGTGTATCTTCAACAGTAGTAGAAATATCAGAGGCCCTTTGACAAGAAACGAGAAAAATTAGCGCTATAAGCCAGAACGATTTCATGAGTAGTGAAATTAGGTTTTCAACAAATATACATCAAGATTAGCAACCAATGAGCCTAATCATGCGTAATAAATCAAAAATCGTAAATCACTTGGTCAATCTTGTTACAACTGCACCCTCTGAAACCCAATCCTTGGGCCAAGTGATTGGATCATCTCTTCCTAAACCGTTTGTTGTAGGGATTGACGGCCCCCTTGGATCTGGAAAAACCTGCTTAGTTCAAGGAATTGCCAAAGGACTTGGTGTCCCTGCTGATACATTGGTGACCAGTCCAGCGTATACTCTGGTACAAGAATACTCAGTAGAGGATCAAACTTTCATACACATCGATTTTTATCGGCTAGATGATCTTACCCCGGATGATTATTTCTTATTTGAGGAACTATTTAGAAACCCAAATCGCATGATTGTTGTTGAGTGGTCCTCAAAATTCTTACCCGATTTGATTTCTGATTTTTTGCAAATTTCAATCGATAGGGGCGATGAGACAAACCATAGATGCTTGAATTTTTTCTCTGACTCAGAACCGTATTTTGCGTTGCTCCACGAATTGCGACATTATGCAAAGTCTTGTCCTTGACACCTCTGGCCCTTTTACTACAGTATTAGTCATTAGTGATGGCAAATTATCTACATTATCTACGGTGCAAGATCGACCTGCTGAACACTTACATCAACAGATTGCATCCTGTCTTGATGATGTCTCTTTAAGACCCCAAGATCTTAGCCGTATTGCCGTCGTCATTGGACCAGGCTCATGGACGGGTTTAAACATAGGTGTCACCACGGCTAAAACCCTTTCTCAGGTCCTTGAGATTCCCTTAGTTCCAATCCGCACTTTGGACGCATTAACCATTCACTGTGCACCCAGAGTCTGGGGAATTATGCATGCAGGTCGTCACCGCTGCTATTATGCGGTGTATACAGAATCTAGCAAATCTGAAATGGACGTTCTTCCAATTAATGCTGTCATTGAACAGATTGATTCCGAAACGCCCCCTGTTGGCATCATTGAATATGGAGAAACGTTTAGTCATCACTTCACGAATCATCAACACTATCAAACCACAGATCGCCTTAGCCCCGAAGCGCTGATGACCGCCGCAGATGAAACCCCTGCCCTTGAAGGAGAATCCGTTAAATTACTCACGCCAGCCTATCTCCAACCCTCTCATGTAGAGCGAGATGCCTCCCTCTGATCCATGCTAATACTAGGAATTGATACGTCATGTGACGATACAGGAGTAGCGATCGTAGACAGCGGTCAATGGATCCTTTCTAATGTCATCGCATCACAGCACGCTGCCCATGAACGTTTTGGAGGGGTTGTTCCAGTGATCGCCGCTCGCGAACATACCTCAAAAATCAGTTTTATCCTTGAATCAGCGCTCAGTCAAGCAGGGAAATCTTTTTCGGATCTTGATGCGGTGGCCGTTTCTCATCATCAAGGATTGATGTTAGCATTAGTCGTCGGAGTTTCTGCTGCAAAATCCATCGCCTTAGCATGTGACATTCCTCTCATAGGAATCCACCATCTTGAAGGACATATTTATTCAAATTACATCGGGCGATCTGACATACTCAAGTTTCCGTTTTTATGCCTTACCGTTGCTGGTGGGCATACGCTTCTATTAAAGGTATTGTCACATGGTAACTACGAACTCCTCGGTCATACACGCGATGATGCTGCTGGTGAGGTTCTAGATAAAGTCGCTCGACATTTGAATCTTGGAGTTCCTGGCGGTGCGGCGATTGAAAGACTTGCCCTCAATGGAAATCCTTCCGCTTATGGCTTTCCACGCCCCCTCATCAACCGATCCGATGGAGAATTTAGTTTCAGTGGTTTGAAGACCGCCGTCATTGCTGCAATTGATCGGAACCCCAACTTAAATCAAGCGGATTTATGTGCTAGCTTGCAACAGGCAATTGTTGATCTGTTAGTAACTAAAACCATGTTGATAGCCGAGAGGCACAACCTGCATCAAATCACGCTAGCTGGCGGTGTCGCATTAAATCAAACCCTTAGAAACGCTTTGCAATATGCTGCCCAGCAGAGGGGCTATGACTTCTTTACACCACAGCAGGATTTATGTATGGACAACGGTGCAATGATTGCCACGGCAGCGTACTATCTCTACAAAGAACGTGGAGCTGATTCGCTTGATATTGATACCCTAGCGAATGCCCCATTAGGAATCATGAATATTCGATATCGGCATGACAGTAAATATCAATGATATCAAGTGATATAAAAACCTTTGAGCCTTGTGTTTAGATCATTAAAGTTTCTGTGACGATCTTCGTATTCATTGGCTGATTCTTCTGGATATATTTTGCTTTGAATCGTAATTGCTGTATCACAAGCTTGATGAATTGAGCTCCAAATACCTTGCCCCACACCTGCTAGTAATGCTGCTCCAACCGCAGCCCCCTCTGATGATTTTACAACTTCTAGTGGATTCCCCAAAATATCTGCTAAGATCTGACACCATACGTGGCTTTGCGCCCCTCCACCAGAAATTCTAATTCTTTTCGGGGATGGTAGCCCCATCTGTTGAAGAAGATTAAGATTATCTTTCAGTCCATAGCTTACACCTTCTAATACAGCTCTGGTCATATGACCGCGGGTATGTCTGGAAGTTAAACCGATAAAACTCCCCCGTAATAATGGATCTGCATGAGGGGTTCTCTCACCTGTTAGATAAGGTAAAAAATAGAGTCCGTTACTTCCAAAATCAATGTCAGTGGCCTCGATCAAGAGGGGCTCAAAATCAATTTGAGGGGCAAGTGTATCTCTATACCACTGAAGACTCCCGGCTGCACTCAGCATGACTCCCATAAGATGCCATGTCTGTGGCATGGCATGGGGAAAAGCGTGGACTCGCCCCATGGGTTCTATTATTGGATCAACTGAAGGAGCAAAGACCACACCAGAGGTTCCAAGCGTTACGGCCCAAGTATTAGGGTCAACTGCACCAACCCCGATTGCTTGAGTTGACTGATCTCCACCTCCAGCAAAAATCTGTGTTCCTTCCAACAAGCCTGTTTCTAGTGCACAGGTTCGGCTAACCGTTCCAGTACATTGAATACCTTCATAGGTTGGAGGGAGCCAGGTCTCTGGAATTTGAAGCTCTTTGAGGAGATCGGTTGACCATGTGCGTTTAGAAAGATCTAACAGTAATGTGCCACCTGCACCAGCAAGATCGGTGGCGTACTCACTACTGAGATGCCATCGAATGTAGTCTTTGGGGAGAAGAACTTTTGCAATTTGTGCATAGCAATTCGGTTCATGATCTCTCACCCATAACAATTTTGGTGCTGTAAATCCTGTAAAGGCATCGTTTCCTGTAATTGCAATTAGGGATTCGCGTCCAATGCGTTCTCGGATCATTTCGCACTGGGCATTTGAGCGCCCATCATTCCAAAGTATGGCGGGCCGAAGAACTCTGTTATCAGAATCCATCAGCACTAACCCATGCATCTGTCCAGTTAATCCAATGGCCTGTATTTGCTTCGGATCTACTGATGATAATTCAATTAGAGTTTGAATACTCTGTCTCATTGCAGTCCACCAATCGGTAGGATTCTGCTCACTCCACAGTGGATTGGGATGACTTATTTTATGTTCAGTAGCCGTTTGTCCAAGTATTTGTCCTGTGGAATCAAGGCATACGGCTTTGGACGCGGTGGTGGATATATCAAGTCCGAGTATACATGGCTTCTTTGACATAGATGAAGCGGTTCTTTGAAGATGAATAATTTATAAGGATCCTATCCTTGGATGCTTTTTGATGCAAAGACTAGTCGTTTAGATTCAATAGGCACTAATATAATCAGATATTATATATTGTCGTCTTTGAAAGATAACTTCATGAAGCGGATCAATAATTTGGATTTTAATCTGCATGTGGGGTCTTTGCTTTAATTTGGAATCCACGTCTTCGGTCCTAATGTCGTAGATGGTATAGCATCGTCTACGATCTTTCCGACTTGATCTTCAACAATGAATCCTGACCTGCTTCGGTTTTCAACGTAATAGGGCTACTTTCCATATTTGACACCATCTCTGGTACGGGGTTATGCCGAAGGGATCAATCAATAGTGGATCAAATCTGAGAGAATACTCGGCTATATTAAATCCAGAAGTGGGCAATAGACGTTGATGTGTCTGAGCCAAATTAATACCACTCAATAGATTCACAATAGTGATGGGGCGAATACCAGTGAAATTCCAAAATGTATACTATGAAGTGTGAATATGGAGAACGAATACTAAGAAAATAAGGATGGTAAATCGCTATGAGTAAGGAGGTGTTTAATTCTGCCAGGCTGTGCCCAGTTGCACGTTCCTTCCATTCCAAAAGACTTTAAATAGTTCGGAACAGTATCGTTTAATTCAGTGCAGATTCTGGTTGCATCTTCAAGAGATGGTGATGGAATATACGAGTGCATTGCCTGATTACCTTGCCAGTGCCCATCAAGGATAACAGCCTTAAATTCACTACGTCCTAATGACTCCCATGAAATTTTATACTTGGAAAATGAGTAGGCCCCGACCCCCAAGAGAGACCAAAATCTTCCCTCAGAAATGAGTGACTGAATCAAAACACCCTTTCTATGTGTCATCTCATCACGATATTGACTTAAATACTCTAATGTGAGGGGAAACTGTTCTAAATCATCATAACTTAATGCAGAACCGTCCCGACGATGAAGACATAAGATGTATCGCATTATACTTGGTTTCTTGCGGCCAAATAATCCAGCGTGCATTAATGGGAGTAAGAACTGACTTTCAAGAGTAACTGTATTTCCGAAGCCATTGATGAATTTGAATGGTTCATTACAATGGCGCTCAATCATATCTTGCCGTTTCAGTATGAATACTTTATTCAGCCCACATGAATTCATACCTTGCCTGGGCATCTGCTTTCTTTCCACAGAAATTAAATTAAAAGATATTTCCTGATCTCGCTGATGAGACTGAATCCATGCTCCTTTACGAAAAGCGGGGCGGCACCACGATAACGACTCTTTGCCGTCTAAATGTAGCTTTTCAAGAGGAACTGGAAAGTGTTGTTTACCGTCACGTTTTAGATGTATAAATCCATTTTTTGTATGAATATCTTTGAAAACAAGACCACTCTCAAAATCAAACATTCTCTGAACAGAGAAAGTATTTTTGGTTCCAGACTCAGGGCGAAATTCTCTATTTGCTTCCTCGTTAAAAAATATAGATAAAGGAACAAAGAAAAGTCCCAGACCATTCGGTTTAACATGATCTTTCATGACCTTTTTGAGAATCAAAGATGCCATGTCTATACGACTTGATCCGAGTAGAACGCTTTGTTTGTTTTTAACTAAACCGTATTCAATGAAGTAATTTTTGATTTTAGATTTATACATGGATGAAAGATCTGTAAAATTCACCCACGGAGGGTTGCCCACGGCTATATCAAATTGATTGTTTCCTTTCACATCTAAAAAATCACGCGTGATAAAGTTTTTCTCTGGAAAATCTATCTGGTATTTATTATTGGCTAACTTTAGAAAATCATCCTTATCTGAGTTTGTAATCTCTATACCAGTCAACCTCAACAGGTCTGTTTGACGAATTTGATAGTTATTCTGTTGTGCCTGCAGAAATAATGCCTCAAAAAACACTCCGTGCCCACATGTGGGATCAATAATGGAAGCCCCCTGAATCCATTGTTGATAAACCCCAAAATTTCTCACGCACCACACGGCCCACTCTAACGGAGTGAACACTCTCCCAACGTCCATTGGAACGCTACGCTCAGAATGAGAAATGATTGTATCCATCTTCTCGAAATTTTTTCATCGCCTGAATGCGACTTTGAGCATAATTTTCAACTCTAATATAATGTTGATCGCTAATTCAACGAAAAAATCAAAAAAATCATCAAGTGTTTGCTCCCAATCAATCTCTGAATACACTTGTGCAATCGTATCATTCAATCTCACTTGACCAGTACCTAAATTTTCAATCCTTAATGAGTTAGCGGGTAAAAGATGAAATGGAGCAACTTTGATATAATCAAGCTCTCTTAGAGATTTATTTTCTGGGGCTTCATGATGTCCAAATTCTATCACTACAAAGATAGAGCGGTCATTTGCTAAAAACCTCATCAAATTCCCAATTGAACATACTCCACCGTCTGAATACTTATCCGTGTCCAAGTCTTTTGTCTTGAGATCAAATCCAAAAAAAATATCATTATAACGACATGCAAAATCATAAATCGTTCTCCTTCCAGGATTCTTGACATGATCCGCAAGCACATTGATACAAATTGTTTCCCAATTATCCAGTTTCCTTTTTTCAATCATCGTACCGAATGCACATGAATCTTCGCGGGTTTTTAATCCAACGGTATAATCATTGAATAGAGTATTGACTTCATACTCTATTTTATAAATGAACTCTCGAATCATCATCGGACTTAATCCATTAAGTGGAGGCATTTGCAAAACTTCCGATTTTTAATTGAAGCACTAATAGTATCCATACGATGGTTCTATCAAGATTTATGTGAAATTGATTGATTTAGGTTTCACAAAATTCATTGATAATTGTTTGTTACCGCGACACTGGAAGACAACACCAGAGACTATGCACCCGAAAGCGGCGTAAATCAGCATCGGCAAAGATTTGTCAACGTCCTCCTACAAAATACAACGGCCTGTCAGGATGCCATCAGTGAGAAAAACATACGAATATTCTCAGTATGATTACAGTCAATGTACTTGAATGGATTGTCCTGTCGTATGGATCCTCCAGATGGGTCTATTCGTATATGTATGATCATGCCAATACAATCTATCGGATCATTTAATCAGCCAATGGATAGACTTTGTGACCGATTATCAACATTGGATTTTGTATTGTCGGAATCGGTGTATATTCAT
>JAPOTS010000021.1 GCA_026709065.1 Bacteroidota bacterium | reverse complement strand
GGGGCTCTCTTCCCCGTGACGATTTGTAGATAATATAAAAATGTAACCCAAATTAACATATCGCCCAATTGTGGAACCTTTCATCCTATACCAGCGGGGTAAACCCGAGTATTGAAATACAGACCAATAAGTTGATTCTGGAGGGGAGATAAGTCATTTGATAAATTGATGCATTATAGTTTCAATAGACTTATCTCACACCATTATTCAGAAACGTTAATAGCACTTGAAAGTTCTCGACATGAAAACGGGAAATTGTCAGAATTCATCAATGTGCAACTAAAAGGAATTGCGATGGTTGCTTCTATGTTGATAATCATAGAGGTTTAACAAGAACCCCAATATGATCTATCAAATTTGTACAGGGATTATAGCAACTTGCAGAAATACAAATTATTAAATCAATGATTACCTACATCGGTTAGACCAAGTTAGAACTTCTCTACTTATGTCATTCATCAATGAGGAATGAACTCAAGAGATTCAACTATACGCTACTAACTCCTTGAAGATAAGCTCACCATCTTGTATAGGTAGTGCAAGTACCCACATAATTCCTTCTGGATTTACTATCATAGTACAAATCTCTGTGAGTAGAACTAACAGTACCTCTGACATAAGCAGTTGGTCCGAAGTCAGCAATAATTGTAACTGATACTTCAGGGCTATATCTACCCTCTCGTTTTTTATTTCCAGAATATATAATTGATGGTTGACGACTGGTTCTAAGAGAATATTGGGTATGCAAATCTAATTCCTCAATTGATCTATTTCTCCATTTGAACCATACCTTTTTTGTCCTCTTGACAATGCTCCAGCTGAATGATAATCATTTCTAAAATCTGTGATCCATGATAACCCGAATAATCTTCTACTTTTCAGTTTGCTTGTGCAATCTGCAGTAGCCATTATTTTGCTTGCTTGATTATTGTCAGGGTTATCAACAGAGCGTTTTATTTTGAGAACTTCTACGCCCTTGGGGATGTCATGCTTTCCATAGAATGCAGTATAATCATTGTTTCTGATGGTAAGATTTGATAGAGCATCTATATTGGATTCCGAAGTTTTATACACGTAAGTGTGTGTGTATTTGAATACATTATCGTCAATTTGAATCTCGCCAAACTGATTGATCACACTGGCAAAGAATGGATCCTCTATGACTTCGAAATCAGCACCATCAGTTGTTTCAAAATTGCTCTCATCTAACTCAATGGTTGAAGCATACAATGATTTAAATTCATCTGATATGCCTAATTCGTGGACTGAAATATTTTCTGATTCAAACAGTGCGTTCATGAAGACTTCAAATGCTTCAATATCTGCAAAAACTAACCTTCCATCAACATAGTTGACAGGGGATTTTGTTGTTTCGGGAGAGAGGAGATTAGAATGTTTGTCATTAACAGAAACGATGCCCTTATCACATCCAGAAATAATGAGAATGAGAAGAGAAATCAAGATTAACCCAAAATCCACATGCGTGAAGAAAGAAATTGTTCATTTAAATATTCTGATTAAAGTTGAAAAATAACCTGAATTAACAAAACGCATACACTAAATCCTTCAAAAAGCTATAAAGAAAATTCGTTCAAATAATATAAGAGAACTGTTTCAATTAGCTTCCGAAATTTACAATTTTTAGTCTCCTCTATTTTGAACGAATGTGGTTATTCTGGTGTCTTTCCAAAGGAGAAGAACAGAATGATCATAAATAGCAGATGTTGGAAAATTCCTATGAGAGAAGGTTTTTTAAGCAGGCACTAGATAGAATCTTAGCCCTCCGTTATGAAATTAGATTTGAGGCAATGATCAGCCCGCCTACTGCAATTATGGTTCCGACAATCCAGCGCAGTTGATTCAACTGAGAGGCTTTATTTTCAGCCTTTTGTTCAGAAAAATCAGCCCGTAGTTCAGAAAAATCAGCCCGTTGTTCTCCTCTTAATCTATTGATCCGGTTCTCAACAAATTCTTTGGTTGCAACCTTTCCAAGAGCATCTTCTACGGTATCAGTAATCACTTCGGCATGCGTCTGAGCTTGCTCCCACTCAACACCTGAAGAATTTAATTTACGAGCAATCTTAAGAGTATCTGATGACAAAATGAGTTAAGTTTATTTGAGTGAAATACAGTAAAATTTCGTTGATTAAAGTCGGACCTAACAGCGTTAGAGAAGATCACAAATATTTGTATTCAAACCTCTCAGATACTCTTAGGTTCCTAGCATACTTACTCCTCAATTAGAAAGATAATTTTTTAGTAGAAAGTTATCAAATAAATTGATAAAAATTGTCAAGTTGAGTGGAAAATCCTCTATATTGATGGTTCCATCAATCAACGGCGTGGAGTGAAAACGATCAACAGAATGATGATTTTTCTTCAGACTTCTCTGGGGGCGTAAGATATATTTCCATAGCCTTAGTCTTGACCTCAACTCAAACCGCCGAAGTCAAGAATTATAATGTTTAAAGTTGAAAAATAACCTGAATTAACAAAACGCATACACTAAATCCTTCAAAAAGCTATAAAGAAAATTCGTTCAAATAATATAAGAGAACTGTTTCAATTAGCTTCCGAAATTTACAATTTTTAGTCTCCTCTATTTTGAACGAATGTGGTTATTCTGGTGTCTTTCCAAAGGAGAAGAACAGAATGATCATAAATAGCAGATGTTGGAAAATTCCTATGAGAGAAGGTTTTTTAAGCAGGCACTAGATAGAATCTTAGCCCTCCGTTATGAAATTAGATTTGAGGCAATGATCAGCCCGCCTACTGCAATTATGGTTCCGACAATCCAGCGCAGTTGATTCAACTGAGAGGCTTTATTTTCAGCCTTTTGTTCAGAAAAATCAGCCCGTAGTTCTACTCTTAATCTATCAATCTGGTTCTCAACAAATTCTTTGGTTGCGACCTTTCCAAGAGCATCCTTTAAGGTATCAGTAATCACTTCGGTATGCGTCTGAGCTTGCTCCCACTCAACACCTGAAGAATTTAATTTACGAGCAATCTTAAGAGTATCTGATGACAAAATGAGTTAAGTTTATTTGAGTGAAATACAGTAAAATTTCGTTGATTAAAGTCGGACCTAACAGCGTTAGAGAAGATCACAAATATTTGTATTCAAACCTCTCAGATACTCTTAGGTTCCTAGCATACTTACTCCTCAATTAGAAAGATAATTTTTTAGTAGAAAGTTATCAAATAAATTGATAAAAATTGTCAAGTTGAGTGGAAAATCCTCTATATTGATGGTTCCATCAATCAACGGCGTGGAGTGAAAACGATCAACAGAATGATGATTTTTCTTCAGACTTCTCTGGGGGCGTGAGATATAATTCAACGGACTTAATTGGCTATTGAGAGTCTGTATCTATCGCATGAATACCACATCAGTGAGTGGAAAAGCAGAGAATATTGGACGCTTCATGTCCATCCAACGATGTCATTCATGCTTAGACTTGAAGTGGGTCTCATTGATATTTTAGTCACTATGTCATGGACATCATTATTATAGTTTCTATACTACAAATAAGATTTGCTCAAACATACGGAGTTTGATTGAGCGCTATGACTTAATAAAACCTTCTCACTGGTTTTTCATTTTTATTTTTATCCCTTAAAGATAAAAATGTCAGAATAGAAACATTATGATAGCCTCCGTATATAATGATTTTTTGAAATTTTATGATAAAATTTTAGCCTTCATTTTCTGATGCAACCCGAAGAGGGACCTCAAAATTCACAATCCGACCAGTCACCAGAGGATTCAAAACCCGAAGGTGCTGATCAGCAACCCAAGCGACGCCCACGCTACATGTGGATTTATGTCGTGATCCTGGGGTTTCTTCTTTTTAACCTTATCTTCACGATCGGACGTGATAACCCGAATGCGATCGCATATAGCACATTCCTAGATTATGTTGAACAGGGCTATGTTGAGAAAATTATTATTCAGAACGATCGACGTATCACTGGATGGTATAATGATTCTGCGGGCGACTTGGTTAACATCAATCCTGATGAGAGTCAGAGTTTTTTTAGTGACAATCAAGACAGATCTCGATTTACTACCATCAAGACCGCGAATCATGACCTTGTTGGTTATTTGGAGGAGATGCGTTCTTCCCAGAATGAGTCCACCGTACCCAGCTATGAAGTCAGATACAGTGAGAACTGGTTCGGTGGGGCTTTAGCTTGGCTTTTGCCACTGGCCATCATCCTAGTTTTATGGATCCTGATACTTAGACGTGCAGGACCTGGATCGCAAGTCCTTAACATCGGCAAGAATCGGGCTGTTCTCTTTGAGTCAAAAGGCACACCTAAAGTGACATTTCTCGATGTTGCTGGTTTGGCAGAAGCAAAAGAAGAGGTCGCCGAAGTTGTAGAGTTTCTCAAAAATCCCAAGAAATTTACGAAACTCGGAGGTGTACTCCCCAAAGGTGTATTACTTGTTGGTCCTCCTGGGACGGGAAAAACATTGATGGGCAAAGCGGTGGCCGGTGAAGCAGGGGTTCCATTCTTCTCAATCAGTGGAAGTGATTTTGTCGAGATGTTTGTTGGGGTTGGTGCTGCCCGAGTCCGAGATTTATTTAAGAAGGCAAAAGAGCGTGCACCATGCATTGTTTTCATTGATGAAATTGATGCAATCGGTCGTAGCCGAGGACGCACAATGATGATGGGTGGCAACGATGAGCGAGAAAATACGCTCAACCAACTCTTGGTGGAGATGGATGGATTTAATACCGATAAGGGAGTCATCATCATGGCAGCCACCAACCGCCCAGATGTTCTTGATGTGGCTCTTCTACGCCCAGGACGATTTGACAGACAGATATTGATTGATCGACCTGACCGCCTTGAGCGTGCACTGATCTTTCGTGTCCATACTTGCAATCTAGTTTTATCAGAGGATGTTGATACCGAGGCCTTAGCATCACAGACTCCTGGTTTTGCAGGCGCTGAAATCGCCAATGTCTGCAATGAAGCCGCGCTCTTAGCCGCGCGGTTTGATAAAGAATCAATCGGCATGAAAGACTTTGAACACGCGATTGATCGGGTTATCGGAGGTTTGGAGAAAAAGAATAAGCTAATCAAGCCTGAGGAGAAGCGCATTGTTGCCTACCACGAGGCAGGGCATGCAATTGCAGGTTGGTATCTACCGAATACCGATCCTGTCATCAAAGTATCCATTGTCCCTCGTGGACTTGCTGCCCTCGGATATGCTCAATCCCTGCCAGACGAACGCTATATTACCACACGAGAGGCATTTTTAGATCAGATGACCATGATGATGGGCGGACGCGTGGCCGAGGAGATAAAATTTGGACAGCTGTCAACAGGTGCACAAAATGATCTCGAACGGATTACCAAGACGGCTTATGCGATGGTTGTTGATTTTGGAATGAGTACCAAGGTCGGTCATGTTAGCTTCAATATGTCAAGACGACGTGACAGATCTCTAATGTTTGAAAAGCCCTACTCCGAGACGCTTGCAGCTGCAATTGATGAAGAAGTTCGGGAGTTGATAGAGGAGGTACGTAAACGTGCTTGGAATCTCCTTAGTGATAAAAGTGATCGGTTGGAAGAATTGGCGCAACTTCTATTGACAAAAGAAGTCTTGGGCCCCCGTGATTTAGTTGGTGTGCTCGGTGAACGTCCCTTTGGAGAATATGTGAATCTCAACGGAACTCCATCCGAAGAAACCGACACTCACCCAGAGACCTCTGAAAAGCAGGAAACAGCCGAAGTCTCTTCGTAACTCTTGAAATTTTTTTTGAACCTTCAAAAAAAATTTGGGTAAAATGTGCAACAATATCAAAAAAGGTCGTATATTGTAAGGCTGTACACGAACTGTAAATTGGTGGCATGTGGATTGTTACCATTAAGCCTGTAAGTCAAAAATTGATATAATATAGTGCCTACTATACAACAACTTGTTAGAACCGGTCGTCACCCGAAGGTCAAAAAGACCAAGGCGGCAGCGTTGCAGGGTAACCCTCAGCGGAGAGGTGTCTGTACGCGCGTCTATACGACCACACCTAAAAAACCGAATTCTGCACTGCGAAAAGTCGCAAAGGTTCGATTAACTAATCAGATTGAGGTCATTGCTTACATACCGGGCGAGGGACATAACCTTCAGGAACACTCAATTGTTTTAGTTCGCGGAGGGCGTGTCAAAGATTTACCAGGTGTTAAGTATCACATCGTTCGTGGTGCTCTGGATACTTCGGGTGTCGAGGATCGCACTCAATCGCGATCCAAGTATGGGGCTAAGCGACCCAAATAAGATTTAGAAATCATATACAACGATGCGTAGGAAATCAGCAGAGCGACGTACAATAGCCCCCGATCCGAAATATAGTGATCAACTTGTAGCCCAATTTGTGAACTATGTCATGCTACACGGCAAAAAAACGATTGCTCGAAGAATTGTATATGACGCAATTGCTCGCGTAGAAGAAAAATCTGGCGAACCAGGACTTGATGTTTTTCGCAATGCAGTGGAAAATGTCGCTCCCTTGGTTGAAGTGCGTAGCCGCCGTGTCGGTGGCGCAACGTATCAGGTACCGATTGAAGTTCGGGCAGAGCGTCGCACCGCATTGGCATTTCGATGGATTATCCAAAATGCCGCAAAAAGATCTGATCGTTCCATGGCCGAGAGACTGGCAGGCGAATTATTTGCTGCCTCGCGTGGAGAGGGCGCGGCCGTGAAGAAAAAGGACGATACACACAGAATGGCAGAGTCAAACAAAGCTTTTGCACACTTTAGATTATAATGACAGTGATTCCAATGAGCTCACTCAAGGATTCTAAACTACGCCGCATGCGCAATATCGGCATTATGGCCCATATTGATGCAGGCAAAACAACCACAACTGAACGCATTCTTTTCTACACCGGCCGATTACATCGGATGGGAGAAGTCCATGACGGTGGTGCAACGATGGACTGGATGGAGCAGGAAAAAGAGCGGGGAATAACCATCACAAGTGCGGCTACCACTTGTTTCTGGAAGAAAGATGATGATCAGTATCGTATCAACATTATTGATACCCCTGGACATGTTGACTTCACTGTTGAGGTTGAACGTTCTCTGCGTATCCTTGATGGTGCTGTGGCTCTCTTCTGCGCAGTCGGAGGAGTTGAGCCTCAATCAGAAACCGTCTGGAGACAAGCCGACAAGTACCGAGTCCCAAGGATTGCGTTTATCAACAAGATGGATCGCACGGGTGCTGACTTTGACAATGCGCTGAATTCAATGAAAGAGCGGTTGAACGCAAATCCCGTTCCAGTTCAGATCCCTATCGGGGAAGGTGCGATGTTTAGAGGTGTGATTGATTTGATCACCAATAAAGCCATCATTTGGCATGATAAAACCCAGGGAGCCACTTGGGATGTCATTGACATACCACAGGATCTTCGCAAAGAAGCAAGACATTGGAGAATTCTTCTTCTTGAATCTGTTGCTGAGCATAACGACAACCTGCTGATGAAGTATCTTGAAGGTGAGGAAATCACCGCTGATGAAATTCGATCAACAGTTCGCTCAGCCACATTGAATCTAGATATTACCCCAGTGTTCTGCGGATCTGCATTCAAAAATAAAGGCGTTCAAAGACTCCTTGATGGCGTGATTGATTATCTTCCAAGTCCGGCAGATATTCCAGCTGTTACGGGGACTGACCCACGTTCTGATCAGGAGGCGATGCGGGCCCCTCAATCCCATGCACCGTTCTCAGCAATTGCATTTAAGATTGCCACAGATCCGTATGTTGGAAAGTTGACGTTCTTCCGCGTATATAGTGGTGTTCTTGATAAAGGTTCACAAGTCTATAATTCAACCTCCCAGCGTAAAGAGCGTGTTGGACGACTTTTGTTCATGCATGCCAAAGATCGTGAGGATGTGACTCGTGTTGAAGCGGGTGATATTGCAGCTGCGGTTGGATTAAAGAATGTGAAGACTGGAGATACGTTATCCGATCCTTCACATCCAGTGATTCTGGAACAGATGGATTTCCCAGATCCAGTAATTCAAATTGCAATTGAACCAAAGACCAAAGCCGACAGTGATAAACTCTCAACTGGTCTACAAAAATTAGCCGAAGAGGATCCTACCTTCAAGGTTTCAATTGATGGTGAAACAGGCCAAACGATCATCGCAGGTATGGGAGAATTGTACTTAGAGATCATTGTTGATCGCTTGCGTCGGGAGTTTAAAGTAGAAGCTAATGTGGGTAAACCTCAAGTGGCATATCGCGAAGCCTTTAGAAAGACGGTTCATGAGCGCTATACCCATAAGAAGCAGACGGGTGGACGCGGACAGTTCGCAGTTATTGAAATGGAGATTGGACCCAATGAGAGCGGTGTAGGATTTGAGTTCATCAGTGAAGTTGTTGGCGGAGCGATCCCTAAAGAGTACATTCCAAGTGTTCAGAAAGGTATCAAGAGCGCGACTACATACGGTCCGCTTGCTGGATATCCAGTTGAAGGGATTCAAGTCAAACTTCTTGACGGTAAACACCATGAAGTTGACTCCGATCAGAATGCGTTTGAAATTGCTGGTCAGATGGCGTTTCGGAGTGCTGCCAGACGGGCTAACCCTGTTTTAATGGAACCCGTCATGAAGGTTGAAGTCGTCACTCCTGAAGAATACATGGGTGATGTAATTGGTGACTTAAATAGTCGGCGTGGGCGGATCATGTCCATGGATCAACGGCAAGGAGCCCGAGTCGTAAAAGCTATGGTTCCACTTTCGGAGATGTTTGGCTATTCAACCGATATGCGCTCCATAACTCAAGGGCGGGCGATCTATACGATGCAGTTTGAATCTTACGAACCTGCCCCTAAATCAGTATCAGAGACGATCATTGTTTCCAGTTACGGAAAAGCAAGTTAAATTCAAAACAACCATTATTAATCATTAATTACAAAAATGGCAAAGGAAGTTTTTCAGCGTACAAAGCCTCATGTGAACGTTGGTAC
>JAPOTS010000044.1 GCA_026709065.1 Bacteroidota bacterium | reverse complement strand
TCAACTGTGGCTATGATAAAATTGAACAGCCTATACCATGGCTGGGAAATAAAATCCTACGGTTTACGTTCAAATAAATGTCATTGCGAAATACGTCATGGAAATGCAGGTTAGCAGAGAAGAAGATTTTAGATATATCAATCCAAAACGATCCTCCTCATCATTGTGCATTGAATCTACTGAGTCTCTGGAGATCTAATTTGAGTTCAGATACAATAACCAAGGCTTCTCCACCGATCATTTGGCCTGATCAAGTTGACCCTCCTTCACTACCTGAATGGGAAAGTCTGGCTAAACATATATTGGACACTAAAAACCTCCCTTATCTCGTACGTTTTTGGGATGAATCAGAGACACAGTTGTCATCGATCAAGGATTTACTTCGTAAAATTGCAGAAATACTGTATAAGCAAGATGTTTTAACAAAAAATGATCTACCTTATCCACCTTATAGCAAAACCTTCTGCATCAATACCAAGCCTACTTATTTCGATGGAAAACCCTTCACAAAAAAGGACTCCGTTCCTATCTCCGGTACCTCAATTTATTTGGGATGTGCATTAGGTACCTCTCAGATTCAGAAGTACTCTGAAAAGCTGTTGAAAAACTTTGGGAAAAATCCAAGTACGGATGTACTATTCAATGTTTCTAATGATCGGACTGAGTCCAAATGAATTCTAATCCCGTTATCTCTATCTCTGCTTGCACTGTGAATTACATATTCACAGTACGCCAGTGATTTTCATTCCGATTGATGGTTTCTTTATAGAGATCATTCAAGCTCTTCGTGAAGTAGGCTATCAGGAAGCCCTTTCGGTTGAGTTTTGTCCACCTCTGAACCGAACACCTGCCAATTGATTTCCAGAAAGTGTGATCTGAATCCAGAAGGCATTTCAGAATTGAGCGGAAGTTTCTGGAGGATCATGGCAGCAGTGTATTCAGTGCTGAGTTTTATGATCTCCATGTTTGAAAATCCGCAAAAACTTTGCTACCACTCATTTAGTGGTTCTATGCTCCAACATTAGGATTCACGAATTCCTTTCAATCCCCTCAGTGGAGGGAGAGAGTATAGATCTGGTCACATCACCCGATCCACAAACTCCCGGTTATGGACGGTCACTGGAACTTTCATGAGCTCCAATATACCGCGTGCGACATGCTCAGATAATCGGCGGAACGCTTCCTCTCCCTTTTCTTTGGTTGCTCGCAATGGGTTTCCAATGACCCCACTTTCAATAAATTCATGGTGATCCATGGGAAAATTGAAATACGTATACCCTTCAAACTCTACATCGGGCATTCCGTCCTTTTTGGCAAACGATTTGGGAAGAAAATCAGGAATATGTGCTTTTGTAAACTCTGCCCGCTCCATCCGCACAAGATCCTCATTCCATGCAAGGTCTTGAGCCGTCTCTAATTCACTCGCATGCCAACCCGGCGTTTCTTCAGGCGGATTTTCCATCAATCCTTTCAATATTCCTGTATATCGTTCCATATAGGGCTTCACAAAGCTGATCAAAGCCCCCGTTTCATAACGGAGCTTGCGCAGTACTGGGTCCACAACCTTAATGTTGGATCCATGACCATTGACGAAAATGATTCGGTTGAATCCATGATGAATAAGGCTTCGGGCGACATCATGCATGATTGCCAAGAGAGTCGTACTACGAACCGTGATGGTTCCACGCCCTTCACCGGGCAGGTGCATATGTTGGGGGGAGTATCCCATCCAAATGGGTGGCGAGTATAGAACTCCGATCAGATGTGCAATGCGTTCCGAAATATGAACCGCCGTCACCGTATCAGTGTAAAGAGGCAAATGAGAGCCATGTTGCTCAAGACTGGCAATAGGGACGAGAATAAGATCCTTGTGCTCAAGGTATGCCCTGATGTCCGTGATGGTCAAGTCTCCCAAGTCCCACGACAAAAATTGTGAACGGAACTCGTCATCCCCTTCGGTGAGGGTAGGCAAATGATGAAGATTCTTGGATGATGATGCGATCATGATGGTTGTGACTGTATAAGTTGAGTGAATAAATCTGCCACGGCTTCACCAAAGAGAGGATCGTTGACATGGCAGTCGTAAAGTTCAATAGGAATGTCGGTTCGCAAGTTTTGTTTGAGCTCACCTAGGAATCGTGCGTCAGCATCTGGATCCCAGAAGACTCCATCGGGGACATTTGGAATCGACAATCCTTTGATTGGGATGGCTATTTTTACAGACCCTTTGGCGGGATTCAGTTTACGGGCAAAAATCCGTCCAAGTTCGGCCATTTCATCGCTTGAGGCTCGTACGAGGACATATTCTGGATTATGATCATACATAGGGCGGTCGCTGAGTGCATTAGGTACGGTACCCGTACTCCACACACTAAAATCAATACACCCTGGAACAATGATTTGAGGCAATCCCAAACGACCGATCACTTCTAGTCTGTCGGGGCCTCCGTCATGAATTCCACCTACTAACGGATCATATACCTCATTGGTTGTAAAGTCAATGACACCAATAAACTGATCCTGAGATGCCAGTTCTTCCATCGCTGGGCCGCCTACTCCATTAGAGTGAAAAATCACAGCTTCATAGCCAGCGGCTTCCAGACGATTTTTGGCCGACATGATAGCAGTGGTAGTATTACCAAGCATCGTAATAGCAACATGATTCCCTTTGGGAGAGACAAGGCCACTGCCCTTGGCAACCATTCCATAGAGTGCACCCGCCACATTATCAAAAATGCTACAGGCGATAGGGTTTAATCCAAGGATGTCAACAACCGAATGGACCACCATCATATCTCGAGTCCCCACCAGTGGACCAAAATAATGATGACCAGATGCGATCGGAGAAACGAGAACTTTCGGTATTCCAACGGGGAGAACCATCATTGCAGAAGCTCCCATGACTGCCCCTTCAGCACCGCCCATACTCACGGACGCATCTACTTTGCCGTTTTGATATAGTTCAAGGACAAGATTGCTCAACGATGCCTGCATCATTTCAACGGCTTTCCCGCGACTACCAGCCTTCCGAATGGATTCAAGGTCTGACCCTGCATAGGTAGCAGATTGTTCGTGGGCAATGTCGGGTACTATGTCCAAGGGCTCCCCTAAAATACCAGAATCAATGACAATCGTCGATAATCCATGAGATTGAAGACGATCTCGCAGATAAGCAATTTCTGGACCTTTGGTATCTAAGGTGCCAATGAGTACGACTGTTTTTCCCATGATCAATTCTCGGTGATTTGATTCAGTAGCATTTCGTATAACCCCTGTATTTGCAGATTGGTCTGATTACGTAGACGAAGTTCGTGGAGAGTGGCAGGATCTTCGCAGAGTACCGTCTGTGCACCACTATTCATTGCATCTTCCAGTCGAGATTTGGTAAGCAAATGCCCAATATCCGGGCGGGTAAACTGAATGGCTGTACTTCCAACAGGGTGTGCACGCTCTCTGTGCCAGAAGAGCTCTCTGGGAGTGCATCCTAAAGCTATCTCTGATAATTGACGAGCCGCGTCAAAGCGTTTCGGGAACCGAACAGCATGGGTTGGATCAATATAGGCATTTGTATCATCATTCGTGCGGGAAGAATGGGTTATTTTCAAGCGCTTTTCTCTTATTTGATCTGCTAAAAATTCAACAAGATCAATGACGATCACGTCACTGGGCCAAGTAATTCCAAGTCGCTCTTCATACATTTTTGTGAATGAGAAAAGATCTTGTGGGGAGAGCACTAACAGTTTCTTGACTCCAACTCGCAGGGATTCGTCTATACAGAGTTGAGCCTGTTTTCGTGCGGTGTCTGGAAATCCCAGTGAGCAAGGAATGAATCCGCTATCTAATCCCTTTCCGACAGCAATCGCATCAATCCCGCAAGATGAAAGGATATTGAAGGCGGCCTCTGAGGTATCTGTACAATGATTGAAGCCTACATCTCCGACAAATAACCCCCACTCACTTTTTCCATCAGCGATCTCATACGCTCCAAAGGCGGAGTGATGATTGAGGACCCGCTCATTGACTTGCGTAATATTTGATGGAGCAAGACCTTCAGAGGCGACTTCAGCTCGGATTGCAGCAATAGCTGCGGGAAGTGGTTGATCGGTCACACAATGTGCTCGGCAGTTACCACCATCTGGTTCTGCATAAAGAACTTCCAGAGTACTGTCGTTCCATGAAATATTTCCTTGACGTTGCATGGAAGCAATGAGGGCAATACCATGGGGGGTAAGAGATTCATTATGCGTGAGATGTCCCACGGGAGCCACATGTCTGCACATCAGACAGAAACGACAGTTATGAATTGCGTCAAGTACGCCTGGAGTCATGAGTCCACTCTATAATCCAAAACCAACTTTACCTGGATTCATGATTCCATTAGGATCCAGCGTTTTTTTGATTCGCTCCAATAATGGCCATGCATCCCCATATTGGCGGCGCATGAAGCGAGAAAGCTTTAACCCCACTCCATGGTGTTCATTCACCATCCCTCCATTTTCTAAAACGGCCGTCATTGCAGTATTCCAAACTCGATTGTGTAACCTGACAGCTTCTCTGGCATCATCTGGAGGATTTTGAATGATGAATCTTGAATAGACCATAACACCCCAATGGAACCAATGCGAAAAATGACCTATAAAATCTACATCCCATTCCTTAAATCCTTCTTCAACTGCTTTCTTTTCTGCATAATACAGGTTTTCAATGTTTTCATAGGTGGTGACCGTTTCGGTCGTTCCGTACATCCACGGGAGTTTTAAGCTTTGAGGAGGATAATAAAAGTCATATCGCTGATTCCACCATGCTTCTCCTGGTTCTCGGCCAAGATCTTTCGCCCCGTGGTTGCCAATAATCTCCATCGCCTTTTGCTCTTGGAGAGTTGCAATATCTTCGTCACCATCAAAACCGATGACCATGTAGGCACCTTCAAGTTCATAGCCAAGAATTTTCTTTACTCTGGAGGCCGTTGACCGTGGATCGTACAAACGAATCACGAAAGGATCCAGCCGCCGGGTCATGATTTGGCGACCCGCTTCCAGTGCTTTTGATAAATCATCAAAAAGAACGGCACGGAGTAAACGACAGTCTGGTAGATAGTCCAATTGCATGGTAGCTTCGGTAATCACACCCAGAGTTCCTTCAGATCCTAAGAATAAGCGATAAAAGTCAGGACCAGATGCATGCTGTGGTACAATCGGTGTACGAAGAATATGACCGTCTGGTAGAACAACTTGCATACGAAGCACAAGGTCTTCCGCTTTACCGTACTTGTTACTGATGGTACCCGTCCCGCGCGGTGCCAGATATCCACCAAGCGTTGCACAGTTTGCCGATGCAGGGTAATGGGGGAGCATCAGATCTTTTTCATTGACTGCCCATTCCAGCTGTTTGCCATTAATTCCTGCTTCCGCTGTAACAGTGAGAGAGGTTTCGTCAATCTCTATGATGCGATTCATCCTCTTGGTATCAAGGATGATCCCACCAAATATAGGTAATGCACCACCTTGAGATCCAGAACCCCCTCCCCATGGGATGACGGGAATTCGATAACCATTCGCAATCTTTAAGATTGCTGAAATCTCTTCGGCAGTTTTGGGGCGAACAATGTAGTCAGGTTTTTGAGGTGTTTCTCCACGATCAAGCCACATCTGAGGTAGCCAGAACCAGTCGGTGGCATAGACCAGTCGCTCAGAGTCATCAGTTGAGACATAACCATCGCCCACAATTTCCGTGAGCTCGCTACGAATCATCTCGGGTTGTAACCCTTTCCAGTCCATTAATGATAGGAGGTATGTAAGATCAGGTAATATACGGTTTAATTCCTTGATTCATCATTTGTTGTACATGAATAAGGCATGTTAAGCGTTTGATGTGGCTCATCCACTCGGTGAATACCGTGATGAGAGTACATTGTGGGGAGATAATTACGAAAAAATGCTACGTATCTTTCTCACGAATTTCTATCCTTTGGTCATCTCGTTTTTATTTAATGAAAAAGTTTTCGTTATTTCGTATCATTAACTCTAACCTTTTTAAGTACACATGATCATATTGATGAATATCCTCTGGGGCATCACTCTCATTTTGGGGCCCCTCAGTGAAACATCCGTTCTCATTTTGTCAGGTCAAAATAACCATGATTGGGAACGTACAGTCGTTCATCTTGAACGTACGCTCAACGAGGTTGATAGGTTTACCGTGGATGTGACGCTGTCTCCAGCCGAAGAGTCTGATCAAGAGGCATGGGATGAATGGAACCCTGAATTCAGCGCGTATGATGTTATTCTTCTTGATTACAATGGAGAGTTATGGCCAGAGCGTGTTCGCACGAATTTTGAAGAGTATGTTACAGGCGGGGGAAATGTTCTGGTGATCCATGCGGCCAATAATCCATTTCCCGAATGGGATGCCTATGAATCTATGGTTGGAATCCTATGGAGAGACAAGGATGCGGGGTATGGAGCCTACTGGGATGAAGGGCAAGGATTGGTGCGGATAGACCCTGGCAAAGATCAAGGTGCTGGACACGGAAATTTACATGACTGGAGAATCACCACTCGAGCCTCTGATCATCCTATTATGTCTGGTTTGCCTGAGGTTTGGCTACACCCTTATGACGAACTTTATCATGGCCAGCGAGGTCCTGCGGAGGGTATGAATATTCTTGCTACGGCTTGGAGTGACACGGATTCTGGAGGAACGGGGCGTCATGAACTCATGGCATGGTGGATTCAATTTGGAGAGGGCAAAGTGATCACTCTCCTTCCTGGCCATCTATGGCGTGAGCAGGAAGATGACAGGGCATTTCGGTGTGTGGGCTTCCGCACATTGATTCAGCGTAGTGCTGAGTGGCTGGGAACAGGGGATGTAACCCTACCAGTACCAGAGAATTTCCCCACAGCAGATCAGACGGTAGTGGTGCCCAGTGAATGAATCCAATTTTGAAGGTCAAGTCTGCTTTGGAAGATCTTCACGGTTCAGCACTCTTAAATCCAAAACGATGCTATGAAGCCATAAGATCATTATCCTGATTGAGATTCGCATGATTGGACTGATTTTACAACATAATTATATTCATGTTAGACTGCCATGAGGTGTCTTTCTTGCATTGCTCATTCATCGCTAAAATTATTGATCATGCCAATACAGAACATTCACTCAATGATCATCTGATTTTTTGTATACATTTCTTATTCAGAAACTTTTGGATTTTTCTATCACCTTACCTCTTGCTATTTTTGTGCGTTCCAAGAAATGAAGAACTCATCTATGATGAGATCCAATGTTTCATCGTAGTAATTTTTAACAATAGAACCGATTCCCCCTAAAATGACTTGACTGGAAGTATTTGATTAGTGGCGCACAGAGCTCAAAACGGCAGATCGTAGCGTACAGCGTAATATTGGTGCAAAACTTGAGCAGATTTGCTAGATCTTTCTGTTACATGACAGTGCGTACAGAGACATTTACGAATCTGTTGAGACCATTGCAGAATGGGCAGAAAGAAAGGGACTGCTTAAGCCAGACCTTGGTGCCGACCTTGTAGCTACACTTGGAGATAAAGATGAAGAACGGGATTCGCCATCCAATGTAAATTCCACCGTGAGGGTCATAAATTATCCAAAAGAGATATTGACTCATTCCTTGCAGATTCCTCGCGTAAGTTTTTCTGCCAGCGAATTCTTATCAATTCCACCGTGGTTCCTTTGACTTCTAATGTTCAAATTTCCCTTCTCCATCAGGCTCCACCTGTCGTTTGAATTGGATTGCATGATCTTTTGAATAGTGATCTAGATTGGGATCAGTTTCTTTCTAATAATGAGGTTGAAACGGCAGAGCCGAAAGATCCTTGGCCGCATCAGAAAGAGGCGATAGCAAAGGTATTAGTTGGGTTATCCGAGAAAGATTCGCGTGATAAAATGGTGATGGCATGCGGCACCGGCAAAACATTTACATCGCTTCGTATTGCAGAAGAACTGATCGGAAAAGGTGGTAGAGTACTATACTTGGTGCCCAGCTTGTCGTTGATGTCTCAGACCATCAGAGAATGGACCAAAGATTCAAGAATTCCTCTAAGCTATTACGCTGTGTGCTGATCACCAAGTGGTCAAAACAGGGAGGCTCAGGATGACAAGATTGATTTGTCCGTCTTGGACATGCCCTATCCTGCAAACACTAATCCATTAAAGCTGTCCAATCGCATAGGGTATGATGTTCCATCGCAGATGACGGTTGTTTTTGCCACCAATCAGTCCTTAGAGGTGATTAGCATTGCTCAGAGGAAGTATGGACTTCCCGACTTTGACCTAGCAATCATGGATGAAGCTCATCGCACTGCAGGTGATAGAAACAGAACGAAAAAGAGTGACGAGAAAGACAGTGAGTTTATAAAAATCATGAGCAAGACAATATCCGATCTGATCGGCGACTCTATATGACGGCTACCCCGAAAGTCTATCAAAAAGTGCCAGACAGAGAGCAAGTCAAGAAGACATCGTGCTGTATTCTATGGAAGACGAGGATATTTTTGGGCCTGTTTTGTATAAGATCGGTTTTGGATCGGCGGTGGAACGGGAGTTGTTATCGGACTACAAAGTGATTGTGTTGGAGATTCCCGGGGACGCTGTGGAAGAAGAGGCTTCCATGATCATGGAAAAACATGACATTTCTCTTGATGAAGCTGGAAAGCTCACTGGGTGTTATCGGGCTATTGCAAAGATAGATCGGCGTGAGTTTGGAGATGACACAAATCCGATGAGACGTGTAATCGCGTATTGCAGAAAGATCTCAATTTCTCAGAAGGTCACCGAGGTGTTTCCTGATCTTGTTAAGGAATACAATGAGAGGCAAGAGAGTCCGAAGACGGGCAAGTGATCCATCATGATATAAAGGTTGACCACATTGATGGTATACAGCAAGCAGTTGAGAGGAACCGAAAATTAAATTGGCTAGACCTACCTTGTGACGATTCTCTAACTTGACATTGGCATAAATTTTTTGTATCATAG
>JAPOTS010000130.1 GCA_026709065.1 Bacteroidota bacterium | reverse complement strand
TGTGGTGACGTAACTCGTTTTCAACAACACGTAACCGCGTATAGAACTCATCCTTTTTAGCACGCTTTGCACCGTGCAAGTTTATATTTTTACTCATCTGTTATTACAGAATTTACTCCGCGAAATATACATATCTATAGACTTAGAGGGTAAAAGTTGCAGTGAGTACATTATTGCCAACGATTTCACGCTTTAGGGTTGATCAAAGTTTGTGCAAGTATCCAGTCTGGTAGGTGACTCATTGAGCTCCAATTAAAAAACTGAATCAACTCTTTTGCAGATATTGGCAATGGACTTGGGATCCATCCCAATGTCCAAGCCATATAACCCACAAATACTTCCGATGTTACGCCAGCGTTACGAAGAGCGCCAATTGTCATTGATGATTCTCGCTTTGAGAGTTTCTTCCCATCGGAGTTTAGTACCAATGGCACATGGGCATAATTCAGCCCCAGACCGCCAAGGAGGTCAATCAGCAATAACTGTCTGGCAGTTGAATCAATCAGATCTTGGCCGCGAACGACCTCTGTTATCTCCATGTTGAGATCATCAACCGAAGTCGCTAACTGATAGGAATAAACGCCATCTCTACGCTTGAGGGGGAAATCCCCTACAGTAGTGCTGACATTTTGGTGTTGTGGTCCACAAATCGCATCTACAAAATCAATTTGCCTGTTAGGTGTTTTAAGTCGAATCGTTATATCGGACTGGGGTTCTTCATACCAATTTGGAGATACATTAACTGGGCGTAGATGGGCAGGATAAATGGGTGATGGTTCCTTAGATGTTAATTCGCGGACATCTTTCCTAGACAAGATACAGGGAAACAACATCCTTTGGGAGTGAAGTTGATCAAGAGATGTTTGATAGTCGTTGAGTCTCAGGGATTGTAGGTACGGGGCATGTGGGCCTCCAACATCGGGGCCATGATCCCAATCAATCCCAAGCCATCTCAAATCGTTAAGGTGGCGATCCATCATGCCAGAAATTGTCCGTGGCTCATCAAGATCTTCAATCCGAATTGTGAATCGGCCACCTCTGTGTCTTGCTGCGCACCAAGCCACCAATGCTGTGCGTGCGCTACCCACATGCAACGGCCCAGTAAGCGATGGTGCAAAACGACCATGATACTCCTTATTATGCATCCAATTCTAGTCTACAGTGTAAGATGTATAGTTGAACTCAATTCATGACATGGGGTCGCCTAAGAAACCGTCTAATCCACTCCCAATTTCCGAATTAATTAATCATGCGATTGACGATCTAGGTATACGAGATCGCATTGATGAAACACAAGCCGTTGATGTTTGGCATGAACTAGCAGGGCCATATATCGCGGGAGTGACAGAACAGGTTTGGGTGCGTCAAGGTAAATTATTTGTTGAATTGAACTCAGGATCATGGCGTCAGGAGCTACACATGAATCGCGTGAAGTGGAGAGACCGACTCAATGAATGTATGGGCAAGCGCGTCATTAGTGAAATTATCTTTCAATAAAGATTTTGATGAGGTTTCTGATTCATTTACTACGCAAATTTGCTGAGTTTTACGTTAGAATTTTCTGGAAGACTCGTGATGATTCTCGGGTCATTCATTGGGATGTTTCAGAAATTCCCACATATCGCGAATATTATCCAAGACAGTTTTATCCGCGCACGATCTTCATCAGTGTCGTCAGCGTGTATACAGCAATCATCTTTGGATTAAGTCTCTATGTGGTATATCTTGGTCTCATTCCAAGTATGGATATTCGGGAATTCCACCGACAGTCTGTATTGACCTCCACACGAATTCAGCAAATATCTGATTCATTAGATGTACATATGCAGTATTTAACGAATCTACAAAATATTCTATCTGGGAACTCAGATACCATGCAGTCAATGTCTGATGAATTTCCAACGATCTCTTCCAACACTGATAGAGTTGAGTCTCAGCAGACACTAGATTTAAACAGTACGACTATGCTTAGACCTATGACATGGGCTACGCCTGTGGAATCTGAGTTCAATGCCTCTGAGGACTCACAAACTGACTTTCTTGAACCTCTCCAACTCCCCGTGCGAGCCCCTGTTCAAGGGATTATTACCCAAACATTAAATGTTGAAACGGGACATTTTGCTGTTGACATTGCGGCTGCTGAGGGAGTTTTGGTAGAGTCCATCGGGGATGGATTTGTAATTTTATCCGACTGGACTTACGCCGCCGGTCATACGATTGCAATTCAGCACGCAAATGGATATGTTTCTGTCTATAAACACAATCAAAGACTTTTGAAACGTATTGGAGATCGTGTTCGGACTCGAGAAAATATTGCGATCAGTGGTGGTTCAGGGGAATTTTCTTCTGGCCCGCATCTACATTTTGAATTGTGGAATAATGGCAAAGCTCTTGCACCAGCGAGTTATTTACTTGGATATTAAAACATTTCTAAAAAATGTTTGCTTTATTATGATTTGGTGGAAATTTTACTTATTTTTAATAAATTATCAATCCATCTATAACCGATATGGCTAATTCAAAAAAAAATAAAGGCCCGATTGCTAAAAAGGGGGATGACCCCGTAGGAATTTCAAATCTGAATATTATATCTGAGGGAACCGCTATTAATGGTGAGTTGGTCTCACAGTCTGATACTAGGGTGGGCGGTAAACTTATAGGTGACCTTAAAGTGGAAGGAACTGTAGTTATTACCGATAATGGATTTATAGATGGTTCAATTCACGGGGATGATGTTAACATTTCGGGTTCAGTAAAAGGCAAAGTTATTGCAACCAATAAAGTATTCCTAACTGGTACTGCGAAGATCATCGGCACAATTTCTGCCAGCCGTTTGGTTGTAGAGGAGGGGGCAATCTTCAATGGTGAATGTCTAATGGGAGGCAAAACAAAAGCGCTTTCATCTAGCTTCGTGCCGTCATCAAATGGAAAAAAACAAAAGTTGGCAAAGCAGCCTGCGTGAGGCATCTCCTTATATGACACTCGGCATGCAAATGGGCATGACGATGGCTGTATTTGCAGTTGGAGGGTATCTAATAGATCGGTTTTTCAATACAACCCCTTGGCTGACACTTGCCTGCTCCATCGTTGGCATGGCTTGCATCTTTGTTAGATTGGTACATATTGCTAATCAGAAAAACTAGTATCAAACCCTATTAAATCAGCCTAAATTCATTTAGATTGATCGGTTAAGAAGGTTATAGGAAGCATTCCGCAAGGTCATATTTTGAATTAGCACATCATCGTCAGGATGAACTTTAAGATAATCTATAATATCTGAGAGCCCTATCGTGAAAAATGTCTGCCATATCAATCGTAACGTTGAGTCATTAAGCCTGAATAAGGGCCAGTCATTGATAGAGACTCATCAACCTTGCTGCATTCTTTGATGAGTTTAATTCGTTCTGGTAGGATCGATTACAATCATTTTTATACGATAAATTCCTCCAACTTATTATAGAAATTGATCTATAGATTCAATGATATTGATATGAAAAAAAATTTCATTAAGCTGATCAACTTTTTCATTTTAGAGTTAAAGCGTTGTTTGACATGAATTCAGCATGGAGCATTGGCGCTGGAGTGCTGTTAGGACTCAGTTATATAGTTGCTAATATCATTGTAGTTAAGATTGCTGAGAATAGGTCAAAATTTGTACCAATTGTACTTGGTGGAATGTTGCTACGCATGTTGGTAGCACTCATACTTTTGATTATCGTTATTCAATTTTTTCCTGTTGTACCACAAGCTTTTTCTGGAGTATTCTTGTTAATGGTCTTTCTTGGAATTTTTTCCGAAATCCTGTGGCTTACTCGCCGAAATTGTTAATGCGCCCCATCAACTTCTTTTTGGCTCTTTTTTGTGCATTGGTACTGATATTTCCGTCTGAGTCTATGGCCTCCGATGAGGATGAGTTTGATGCAGTTCATCATTCATCAGATGGGTACTATCTTGATTTTCTGCCTATCGGGAAAGTTGAGTTACCCCGCATTTTAATTATCCGCAGTGATTTGACGGGGTATGGGTTACGGGTCTACCCTTCTACAAAGAGCGCCCTGCGATCTGGCGAGATCCTTGCAGAGATGCCCGATGATGGTCATCAAGAGAACACCGAAGATGTAGAGGCACTCATTAATTCTGGTAAGCATTTAGACGCGAAGCTAGTCCCAATTGAAGGGACAGTTTTCCTTGATCTCTCCATAACGAAGCATCTAATCTTTGCCCTTTTAGCATCGGGTATTTTACTGGTGATATTTATAGGACTCGCCCGCAGATATACGCAAGGAATTGGACGAACCACTGCGCCACGAGGAATATTTCAGAATCTCTTTGAAACTTTGGTTGTCTTTGTTCGAGATGATATTGCAGTCCCAAATCTCGGGAAGAAGCATGCTCTGCGTTTTCTGCCTTACTTATTGACCGCATTCTTTTTCATTTTGACTTGTAACCTGTTAGGATTAGTACCCTTTGGAGCAACGGCGACATCGAATCTGAATGTGACGGCTGTTTTAGCCACCTTCACATTTGTACTAACGCAGGTCAATGGGTCAAAGGATCATTGGAGACATGTATTTTGGCCTCCTGGTATGCCAGTAGCTGTCAAGTTTCTTTTGATCCCTACTGAAATTATTGGACTTTTCACTAAGCCGATTGCTCTTGCAATCCGGTTATTTGCCAATCTTACGGCTGGGCATTTGGTGATTCTCAGTCTTATTGGCATGATATTTATACTTTCGGATCAATTTGGAAATGCTATCGGTTATGGTGTCGTTCCGATTAGTCTCGGCTTCACCTTGTTTGTCATGTTTCTTGAATTACTGATTGCATTTATACAAGCCTACATTTTTACTATTCTTTCTGCACTGTTCATTGGGATGGCGCTTGCCGACCATTCGCACAGTGAAGCACATTAATACATCACTCAACTTTTAAATTAAATTTTTACTATGGATCCTTCAGCTCTTGCATATCTTGGTGCCGGCTTAGGCACTGGACTCGTTGCTCTTGGCACTGGACTTGGTATCGGACGGCTCGCCGGACCCGCTATGGAGGCCACCGCTCGCCAACCCGAAGCGACAAATGATATTCGAACAACCATGATCGTTGCGGCCGCCCTGATAGAGGGAGTCGCATTATTTGGATTGGTTGTCGCCTTCATTTTAACCTTTAAATAATTAGTGCATCATTATGCTACTAGGCGCAAGTCTATTGAGTGCCAATGTAGGCCTGATTGTTTGGTTATCAATCGTTTTTCTGACCACATTGCTCATTCTGCGCAAATATGCGTGGGGGCCTATCACCTCTGCACTATCTGAGCGGGAAGCAACGATTGCGACCTCTTTGAATCGTGCGGAGGAGGCGCTTTCAGAAAGTAAGCGCTTGCAGGAGCAAAATGCTCAGGCCAAGCGGGAGGCTGAACAAGAAGCACAAAAACTCCTCCGTGATGCCAGAGAAGAGGCTCAGGTGATTCGTGATCAGGAAGCACAGCGCACCCAAGAGGAAATCGCTCTGATTCGTGAGCAGGCGAAACAGGAAATTGAGCGTGATAAGCAACGAGCCTTACAATCTCTGCGCAAAGAGGTCGCTGACCTTGCAATTCTTGCCGCCGAGAAAGTGCTTCAAGAAAATCTTGATGGTGCTCGTCAACACGCTCTGATTGACCGGTTCATTGACGGCTTGACCTCACAGGAGCCTAATCAGACCCCATCGGCTTAGCGATGACCTCTTCCATGGTGATTCAGCGCTATGCACAGGCGCTCTTTGAGGAGTCTCTGACTTCAACAGTCATATTGAATGATGTACAGCTCATTCAACGGACGATTGACGAGTCAGATGATTTGAGTCGACTTCTGGAAAGCCCTGTGGTCCCACAACATAAAAAATCGGCCATTCTTGAACGTCTCTTCTCTAAGCATATTGATACGCCTACCTTACGTTTCCTCCAACTCTTGATTCAGCGGGGCCGAGAATCTCTATTGACTGACATTCTAGTATGTTTTCAGGGCTTATCAGATCAAGCCGAGGGCATCGTCTCTGTGCATGCACGGGTTCATTCAAAGCTGTCAAAGGATGAACTTATTCGTTTGGAGACTGTCCTTAGTGATAAGCTTAAATGTCGCATTAGACTTCAAGCGACCGTTGATGCATCGCTCATGGGGGGCATCATTTTAGAAATTGGAGATATGGTGTATGATGGGAGCGTTCGCCATCAGCTTTCGCTCCTTCAGTCTCGTCTGCTAACTCAGACTTAATTACAAATAAATTTATGACAACTGCTATACGACCGGATGAAGTGACCGCTCTGTTGAAACAGGAACTTGGTGGCTTCCAGTCCGAAACAGATATGTATGAAGTAGGGACAGTCCTACAGGTCGGCGATGGGATTGCTCGGCTTTACGGATTGTCTCAGGTGCAGGCGGGGGAATTGATTGAATTTCCTGAGCGAGATGTAACAGGTATGGTTCTCAATCTTGAAGAGGACAATGTTGGAGTCGTCTTATTTGGAGAAGTTCAAGAGGTCAAAGAAGGAGATCAGGCGAGGCGGACGCGCCGAATTGCATCTATTCAGGTCACTGAGAGCATGTTGGGTCGGGTGATCGATCCTCTTGGAAATGTACTTGATGGAAAAGGTGCTCTGACTGGAAAAACATGGGAAATGCCTCTTGAACGTAAGGCACCAGGTGTGATTTATCGTCAGCCTGTATCTGAGCCTCTCGTGACGGGAATCAAAGCCATTGATTCTATGATTCCAATTGGACGCGGTCAGCGTGAATTGGTGATTGGTGATCGTCAAACTGGAAAGACAGCTGTCTTGATTGACACGATCATCAGTCAGCGCTCTACCCATGAGTCCGATACTCCAGTCTACTGCATTTATGTTGCGATCGGACAAAAAGCATCCACTGTGGCTCAAGTTGCAAGGGCGCTTGAAGAAAATGGTTCAATGGATTATACCGTCATTGTGAATGCTCCCGCATCAACCGCTGCTCCATTACAATTTATTGCTCCGTTTGCGGGTGCATGTATTGGCGAGTTTTTCAGGGATACTGGACGGCATGCGTTAGTCATCTATGATGATCTCTCTAAGCAGGCCGTTGCTTATCGTCAGGTCTCGCTACTACTTCGCAGGCCGCCAGGCAGAGAGGCATATCCAGGAGATGTCTTCTATCTACATAGTCGACTCTTAGAGCGCGCGGCTAAGATCACCGCTAGCCAAGAGATTGCATCTAAAATGAATGATCTTCCCGAGTCACTTATTGGAAAGGTCAAAGGTGGTGGATCACTGACGGCCCTCCCTGTCATTGAGACCCAGGCAGGAGCCGTTGATGCATATATCCCGACCAATGTGATCTCAATCACTGACGGTCAAATCTATCTAGAACCCGATTTATTTAATGCAGGAATTCGTCCCGCGATCAATGTTGGTATTTCGGTTAGCCGAGTAGGGGGGAATGCACAGATTAAGGCAATGAAATCCGTTGCTGGCACGCTACGTCTAGATTTAGCCCAGTACAGAGAACTGGAAGCTTTTTCAAAATTCGGATCCGATCTTGATCCTGCAACGCAGAGGCAACTGCGTCGGGGGGAATCTCTTGTGGAATTGCTTAAACAAGGACAGTTTGCTCCGGTGCCAGTTGAAGAGCAAGTGGCTATCATCTTTATTGGTAGTGAAGGACTACTGGATCAAGTTGCTGTTTCAGACCTTGAGCGTTTTGAGGCAGAGCTACTTGAAACGCTTCGGGCACGAGCCCCTGAGGCGTTAGCCAGCATACGTGACACAGGGGCATTGACGGAGGAAGCTAAAGAGTCACTCCGAAAGGAGGCCGGGAGGCTTGTTGAGATCTATACTGAGAAGTCCTGATGGCGACTCTGCGTGATATACGTACACGGATCGCTTCGGTTGAAAATACGCAGCAGGTGACCCGTGCAATGAAGATGGTGGCAGCTGCAAAACTGCGGCGTGCACAGGAGAACATCTTCAAAGCTCGTCCTTACGCATATAAGATTGGCGAAATCATAGAGCATCTCAAGCGGCAAGGAGCTGTAGAAGATCATCCTCTGCTCCGTCAACATGATCAGGTTAATGGGGTGATGATCATCATTGTAACTGGTGATCGGGGATTAGCGGGTGCATTTAATAGCAATGTCATCAAGACTGCAGAATCTCTTATTACTTCGCAGTATGGTGAATTTCGAGAACGTGGTGACATCCACATCATTGCAGTCGGACGAAAGGCCGCAGAATACTTTGGGAAGCGGGGTTATAATATTGCTGCCGATTTTAGTGGTGTTTTTAGTGAATTAACTTATGACACGGCATTGAATATAGGCAAGCTTGCGGTAGAAGGATATATTGAAGAGCGATGGGATTTAGTTAAACTTGTTTATAATGAATTCAAAAATACGATTGCTCAAAATCGGATTGTGGCACCATTGATTCCAATCCCACCTGAGCAATTTCGCACGCCTGTGATGTTACTTGAAGAATCAATAGCCCCAGAAATTCAAGAGCGATACACGGCGAATTATCTGTTTGAACCCAATGTCTCAGACATCTTGAATACACTGATTCCTCGATTTGTGAATTTTGAGATTTGGCATGCCTTATTAGAATCTTCTGCGGCTGAGCAAGGGGCTCGTATGGTGGCCATGGATAATGCAACAGCGAATGCATCGGAGCTACTCCAATCTCTGAAGCTTCAATATAATCGTGCCCGACAAAGCGCAATTACCACTGAAATTTTAGAAATCATTAGTGGTGCTAATGCTCTGGAAGAGGGCTAATCATTTCTCTGTTGAGTTATATCCGAGCGGTATGATTCATGGGGCTGATAAACAGGTGAGGCTTTTGCAACCCTCTGATCCAGATAAAAAGGATCCTGTCAGCGCCATATTTGCATTCAAGTGAGAAGGGTTTTTGCAAGCACATCCACCGAGATTGAGCTAATAGGATCATATTTCGTAAATTTCCAGAATTGCTTCACTTCAGGCCCATTCAGGTGGCTCTATGATCTATACGCAAGTTTGCAAATTGTAGTGGACTTTTTCCGCAGTTTTGCTGTTTCCTAAGT
>JAPOTS010000042.1 GCA_026709065.1 Bacteroidota bacterium | reverse complement strand
CAGGTTGAAGCGTTCTGTAGGTTAGCTCTCGGGTGGCTCTTCAAGGGGACTTGGACTTAGCACTTGACTCAATATCTTGGGTTCTGTATCAACCTCTCTAAACGCAAGTTTGCAAGTTTACTAGATTTTTGAAAGAAATTTCCAAACAATTTACTGATTTTCGAGGGACAATCAGAGATTTTATCCCCAAATTGATCCATTTTGAGGATTTTTAGCAGTTTGAAATATAATTTCTCAAAAACTCCTAATGTAGTGGCCTTTTCATTCAACTTTTTTGAACTCAAGCGTGTAACTCCTTTCATTTGACCACTTTTTTCATGTTTATTTGCGCCAAATCATGAACCCCAAATCAGGCAAACAATTACCCTCCATGTTGACGGTTATTCAAAGCAAGCGTAATTAAATTGGGCAAAAATGCAAAAAAATGAAAGCAGAATACCCGCAAGAAGAAGCACCAGAAATAGAGTAAAAAGTCATATAAGATAGCCCCTTCGTTCAAAATTCCTCATCTTAGGAAAAAGCAAAACTGCGAAAAAAGTCCACTACAATTTGCAAACTTGCGTAAATACGTATCTATACGATAATACCATAAATTGAAGAGTAATTCCAGAATGCAGGCATTAATGATGGGTGAAAGATCATACGGTCTATCATTCTTTCCTTTTGCTTGATCATTCAGTTGCATGTTCAGATTGTAAATCTTTGTGATCGTGTGGTATATGGAGGTTGCATAAAACAAAAAATTTCGTATCTTAAAGTCAAGTTTGTACCATCATCCAAATCTATTCATTTCATGACATCTACATCCGAGAGAGAAACTGCCATTTCTGACGCATCAGCAATAGCCTCGGACCCTTCGGTGATCGGATGGTTTTTTCTAGGATTTCTACTTGGACTCATAGGAATACTTATTGTATATCTACGTTCCCCGAAAATCCCAGTGTATTTACTAGCCGACTACACGGGTGATGAGCGATATCTTTATGAGAAAGCGTATGTTGACACCCTCAAAGGAAGACAGGTGACATCCACATGGGTTGGATTTGCTGTCAGTGTTGGTGCGTTCCTATTCTTCTTTGGTAGTTTCATTTCAGCCCTGTTTGGATTCTCAGGAGTCATCCAATAATAACTTCCCCTTTCGTCTTGATATTGCCTCCTGTTGAAACCTATTCATAGGGAAGTAGCGATCGTGCGTTCAGTTGGTGTCTTCTGTTATACGCTTCATTTACGGGCATAGATATCGTAATTCAGTTTGGGTTGTTTTTTGTGGTGGACGAGATTTAATGTTTGCATTTCTTATACTGCTTGGTTACTCGGACAGGGTCAACAACTTACCCAGACTTGTTTGTTGTGGTTGAGATATAGTTCATGATGGTTTCTATATCATCCAATGGTCTTCCGGCCCAGTTGATGGAGATTTCTCTCAAAAATCTACGAGCCTTGCAAACTTGCGGTAAGTGTATATTTAGTGCCTGTCCGAGTGTTTGGTCAAATCCGTGGAAAATTCAACTCAAGTTCTTCACCACATACTTACGATGCTTTAAAATCACCATTCAGTCTATGAGCAATACACAGTAGTTAACTATTTGATCTTCGGGTAAGGAGAGCGCATATAGTAAGAGAACATTCCCTGTCTGCCTTTGTACAATCACCCTTAATTCAAAGAGAGCGGCTCAGAACCCAATATTATCCAACGAACCACTCATGACGAAGAGATTTATTGTCTTCGGACTCATTCTGATATCAGTGATTGCATTAGGTTGCAATAGAAACCAAGAGCAATCCTTCATGCAGACAAAACCAAATCCGCAAAGAGTAATGCAGCCCATAGAAGTTGTTGAAGGCCCCATGGGGATTAATCTGCCCAAAGGCACTACCCAAGTAGGAAGCATGAAAACAGAGTATTTTCCTGACCCCGAGTATACATGGACATACCGATACCCCGATACAATTACAAGCCGAGGGATATGGGACTTTTACCACAAAGATCTCCTGATCCATGGTTGGAGGATACGGAATTTAAGTAGCTCAATGATTGGAAAGTATTCCATCGGGATCCAACAATGGACCAAAGGTCAACAGAAAATTGCCCTCTCAATCTACCCCATGACTGATGACAGTACATTTCAGATCACACGCTGGAAAACTACCTATGATCAATAAGCCTAGAATATTCATGTGCACGGTAACATTCCTCAAAATTCCATGATCTATCACAATTTTTTGAGATGTACCTTAAGTAGTGTTAAAGTTATGGGATTTTTTGGTTGTCTCTATCAAAATTGGAGAATGTTCACCTATTATTTTGTTGGATAAAGCCCTTTTTTACCGTGATCCTTATCGCATGGACATACCCCTTCCATGCAACAAATTTTCGTGCTTTCCAACCTCTCTAAATGACCTCAAAGGAGGGGGATTAGAAGCTTGGCAACTCGTGCCATTCTAACTTTCCGAAGTGTTTCCAGAGCCGTTTCCAAGCTTCAACGGCGGACTGGGCAATGCGGAATCGGATGTAACGTCCATGACGAGCAATCGTCGCCCCAACTTTCAGAACTTGTTCTCTGAATGTGCGAATATGCAGGTGAGATTCCTCCTCACTGGTCTGGGTTTCATCTGCTTGAGCGGGGATGTCTGTATGGGGTTGTTTCCAATCAATGAGATTATAGTCAATACTCAATTTGTCCTTATATTTAATGCCATAGACATTGTTTCTCATTTCTAACGCAGTTATCTGGAACATCAGGGTTGGTGTTGAGTTACAACTGTCCATAAAGTGACTTCCCATTACATCACCAAGTTTCTAAGCTGTATGGGATCTGTAGTTAGATATGAATTATCGTGCTACGGAGTTACTTCGTCAACAGTCACACAAGGTTAACTTTAATCTGAATAATTAATGGTTATTTCTTTTGCTGTTATGAGGCGAATCTGTTTTGCACTGTGTTTGGTGTTTATGTGTTCTGTGTTCTCGCTTCAACCGATTGCTTTTTCGCAAACTGCACCCAGAACTCCTGCGACCATTCACGCTCTTCTCAAGGCATTATATGATGCCACAGGCGGTGCCTCTTGGACTAGATCTGATAACTGGGATGTTGACAACGTTCCTTCTAATATTGCCGATTTTGATGATTGGTATGGTGTTACAATGGATGGTAATGAGCTGGTTGCATTAGACCTTAGTAGGAATAATCTCGTAGCGACATCGTTTCCCACGAGTAGTATTTCTGGTCTACTTGACTTAGAAGAGTTAGATCTATCTGCCAATACTCTTACTGGCTCATTTCCTTCTGCTGCATTTACAGGTCTTCGAAATCTGAAAGTATTAGACATTGAGCTTAACTGTAACGAAGATCGTACCTCCTGCTTGACTAGTAGTACTATATTGAATGATTTACTGAGTCTAAGTAATTTGGTGGATGTTGATATTCGCAACAATAGCTTCTCAGGCACCATTCCAACATCTATCAGTTCTCTCCAGAATTTGGAAGAATATAAAATATCAGGCAATAATTTTACGGGAAGTATTCCAAGTCAAATAACGAATCTTCCTGAATTACGGGCTCTATTTTTGTTTAACAATCAATTTACTGGACTCCTACCGCGGGAGTTATTGAGTACTGATATTAGATTCTTCTCATTTGAACCATCAGACAAAACTGCTTCCAACGCTCTATGTGCCCCAGATGATCAACGCTTTCGTGATTGGATGACAGACCGAAATATATTACCAAGAGCACCTTCCGCTTTTTACTGTGATAAATTAATGCTTGCATATACAAATGCTACTGATGCGGATCGCTTTTATCTCAGAAATGAGCCGGCACCTGCTTTTGTTTTTCCAAGTCCAACTAGTGGAACCGCACCCTTTACTTTTCAAATTGTTGATCCTGTGACACATGCCCCCAAAGCACCACCTCAGGGGCTGAGATTTACACCGAATGCCCGCGATAACAATATTGTAGGCACTCCAACTCAAGTTACAGCTCCAACGTCGTATACCTACCTGGTAACCGATTCAGATGGAGTCCCTGGAACTCTGGAATTCATCATTGAGGTCAACAATCCTTTATCTTTTGGTACGCAGACCATAGCAAATCAATCCTTTCAGAGGGATGTATTAGTTGATTTCACCCTCCCTGAGGCAAGTGGTGGATCTGTTTCAGAAGATTATACATATACATTGTCTCCTACGACTCTACCAACGGGGTTAATGTTCGGTGAGCGTGTGATTGTTGGGACACCGACTCAACTATTTACCTTGCAAGAATTTACATATACTGTGACGGACAGGCGAAATACTACTGCCGAACTCACTTTCAATATTGAAGTAACGAATGCCAATCCGTCACTGGCATTTACTGGTACGATCTCAGATCAGACATTCACACAGGGGCAACAAATCAATGACTTGGTTTTGCCCAATGCAAGAGGTGGACAAGGGCCCTACAGGTTTATATTATCTTCTTTGCCGAGTGGACTCAGTTTCAACTCTACGTCTCGTACGATAAGCGGAACACCTAGGACGGCTACATCTGGGATGTCAATGACCTACTTGGTCACAGATAGAGCTAATCCTCCAGCCGAAGCAAGGCTCACTTTCACCATTACCGTTGAAACCGCTGGTAATCAAGCCTTATCATTACCCAGTGTATCTAATCAAACATTCACTCAAGGTTCACAAGTCAATCTTGTTCTACCTGCTGCAACGGGAGGCACTTCTCCCTATACGTATACGTTAACGCCTACTAGTTTGCCAACGGGACTTCAATTCGCCGCATCCTCGCGAACGATCAGCGGAACTCCCACGGTTGTTTCGGCAAGCCAAAACTTTACATATGGAGTCACCGATAGTGATGGAACTCAGCGCTCTCAACAATTCTCAATTGAGGTGTCAGCTCCTCCTCCTCCACCCCCTCCCCCCACTCCGCAAAATTTATCGTTGAGCGGAACAGTATCAGATCAATCTTTTACTCTGGGGCAAACCGTAGATATTGAGCTCCCCATAGCGACTGGAGGAAGTACACCGTATACCTATACTCTGGTGCCTTCACTGCCGAATGGTCTCACCTTTGATGATGATTCTCGAACGATCAGCGGAATACCTCAAGCGATTGCCCCTTCAACTACATTTACCTATACTGTCCAAGATTCGGATGGGGATACGGACTCTGAGACGTTTACGATTCAGGTCAATGCTCCCGGTGCATTATCTATTTCCAGCTCTGTGGATGATCAATCTTTTACGGTCAATCAACCGATTACTGACCTCGTATTACCCATTGCGACGGGCGGTCTTCCTCCGTATGCCTATACACTTGCTCCCGCATTGCCAAACGGTCTTTCCTTCAACAGTGATTCTCGAACGATCAGTGGTACACCCAATTCAGTTACAACACCCATTACATTCACCTACTCTGTTGAAGATGCAAATGGGAGTTCAGACTCTGAGACATTCAATATTGAGGTGAATGAAGTCGCCGCCCCTTTGATTCTTGATGGTTCTGTTGGTGCTCAGTCTTTTACTCAAGGAGTATCCATAACAGATCTCGTTCTGCCTCCCGCATCAGGAGGGACATCTCCTTATTCCTATACTCTGACTCCTGATTTGCCAAACGGGCTGAGTTTCAATTCCTCCACGCGAACGATTAGTGGAACTCCAATGGATGCCTTTGATCAGACTTTGTTTACTTATTCCGTAGTGGATGCAGATCAAACTACAGCATCCATTCAATTCAATTTAGAAGTCACAGCGCTCATTCAATTGACTTTGATCAGTACAGTGGATGATCAGTTGCTACCCAAGGATCTCCCAGTAACTAATTTCGTTCTTCCAGCCGCTGAGGGGGGAATACCTCCGTATACCTACACTTTGACTCCAACTCTCCCAGATGGGCTCACCTTTGATGACAAAGCCAGATCAATCACAGGAATTCCTACGATGCTTAGTGATAACCAAACATATACTTATATGGTCACAGACTCTAACGGAATGTCGGCTCACACCAATTTCAATATTGAAGTCTATGTATTATCGTTTGCAGCAAGTGTAGCCAATCAGTCCTACCCTAGGGGACAAGAAATTACCACTCTTGTTCTCCCAGAGGTAACCAATGGAATTGCACCAATTCAGTACACATTAACATTGTTGTCCCTTCCTATAGGGCTGATGTATGATTCTCCAACTCGCTCTATCAGTGGAGTACCTTCACAGATTTCTCCTGCAGTCACCATGAAATATCAAGCCATGGATGCAAACGGAGCCCAAAATAGTCTGGAATTTACTATTGAGGTCGTATCTCCCGTCTCTACGGAGGATATAGATCACCTTCCACAAGAATTTAATCTTCACGCGAATTATCCTAATCCTTTCCAGCATTCTACAAAATTAGTGTTTGATCTTCCATGGTCAGCTCGCATTCAAATTGAAGTATTGGATGTCACGGGCAGGTCTGTTCATACACAGCCTGAGGTAAGTGTTACTTCGGGATGGGCGCGTGAAATTGAGTTAGATGCTTTGACACTCCCGTCTGGCTCCTATCTCTACAGGATGATAGCCACATCTCTTAAAGAAAATACAACCGCTGTACATGTTGGATACTTTATGAGTCTCAAGTGAGAAGGATCACACTGAGAACTCTACTACTGCCTTGTCGCTGTTTTCTTCAGGATTCAGAACATGCTATGTAGAGTGCACTAAGGATATTTTTGAATCTTATTGTGCCTTGTTCACTTCAGACTTAAATCTGTGATGACAATCGTTTACGAGCGAATTGAAATTAATTTTCGTGACCAATGTCATCTATGAATCTGTCCTAAGTTTGTCACTAAATTCTTTGTTAGCATTGGTGGGGGCAGTAAACACTAATCAAATCATAGCCGAGAGAAACTCTCGGAACGATTGCTCTTGTTACTGGAAGACGGTTATGGGAGTAGCGATATCTCCAATGATTGCTCTGGTGGATTAAATCATTATAGAATTCTGTATTCTACGAAAGAGTTGAATGGTGGTATTTATTAATTTCACATAGTTTTACTGAGTGATACTTCGCTCAATGAAAGGCTACCGCTATGAGTCAGATTTTCTGGGAGAGAATCTTGCTGAATGAAAATGGTTGAATCGTTGATCACTTTGAATGAGGATTAACTACTCCGCAATGGGTAACATGTCCTGAAAGTATATACTCCATCATTTGTTGAGAATTGGGGTATGTGAATGTTTAGTGTTCGGTATGGTTAGCATTTTTTCTGTGGATCTGGCCAGTAGTATTGATAACTTTCTATCGCACAAAGAGTCTCCTTATACTTTCAGATTGAACTTGATCATCTCCCCAAGCCAATTCACAAGATATTGCTGTTAGATCAGATTGAGGATCTTCCTCTCCGAGGGAAACCCCATTATTTATATTAAAACAGTCAAACTTCCTCATGCAAAAAGAAGTATTTGACCCATCGTTTTTAGAACCCAATGACTCAACCACTGTATGGGAGACGTTGGTAAATGTCGTGCGACAACTTAGGCAATTATGTCCGTGGGATCGTAAGCAGACTCACGCTTCACTTCGTCATTTATTGATTGAGGAAGCCTATGAAACTGTTGAGGCATTAGATCATCAAGACATGCCTGAATTGTCTTGTGAGTTGGGAGATTTATTGTTGCAAATCATTCTTCACAGTATCATCGCCGAAGAGGAAGGCCACTTTGATTTAGCCGATGTCATCACTCATGTAACCGATAAGATGGTTTATCGACATCCCCATGTTTTTGAGGATCTTCAGGTTTCGGGAGTTGATGAGGTCTTAGAAAATTGGGAAACCCTCAAAGCAAAAGAGAAAGACCGCACCTCGGTTCTGAGCGGGGTTCCAATCCATTTACCAGCACTCCTCTGTGCCTATAGAATGCAACAGAAAGCTGCCAATGTAGGATTTGATTTTCCAGATCAGAGCAGTACCTGGGAAAAAGTAGAAGAGGAAATTCAAGAATTCAAATCTGCTGCAACCGACAAGGAACGCGAGAATGAATTTGGAGATGTACTTTTTGCATTGGTCAATTATGCACGAAAGAATAATATCAATCCAGAGGATGCACTCCGAGAAAGTAATCATCGTTTTCGGAGTCGACTGGGATATGTTGAGTCCAAAGTCAACAACATAGAACATGCTGACCACCAAGAGTTAGACTCCTTGTGGGAAGAGTCCAAGAGTCAGTGAAAGCCCAGTGTTTCCATGCACCTTCAGAGTGACGATAAAATAATCCTGTAACATTGAAGATAGAGCAGTCAAGATGATGAAGACTCATCATCTTTGTCTTCTTTTTGGATCAAAAGGATAGAGTTTAGTAATTATATATTGGTAGTTACAAAATTATTCTTAACAAGTGTCTAAATGATAGCATTTATGACACCATCAAAGGCTCAAAAAGCACTCGCTGTGAACATGAAGGAACGGCGGCTAGCTTTGAATCTTACGCAATCTGGTCTTAGTGAGCGATGCGGTGTTCGTCTTGGAACTCTGAGAAATTTTGAGAGGATGGTGCAATCTCTGTTGAAAATTTATCCAAACTAATAATGATTGTCGGAGGTTTGAAGAAAACGGTCTCTGCAAGTGCACCTGATCCAGTCAACTTTGCATCCATTGAAGATGTGATCTCTGGGAAAATCCCTCTAATCGTAAGCGTGAATCACGCTCATGAGCTATGTGCTAATTCAACATATTAAGGTTAGCTTGGACTTTGGAAGCGGTGTGGTTACAGTTGGCGATTTAGTAATTAGGGATCAGCAAGTCTACTTTGAGTATCATACTGATTTTATTCTCAAGGGGTATGAGCTATCGCCATTTCGTTTACCTTGAATACCTGGGCTTACAACCTTTGATGCACAACTTTTTGAAGGTTTTCCAGGGATTTTCAATGACAGTTTGCCCGACGAGTGGGGGTGTCTTTTGTTTGACAGAGATATGCGTAGTCGTGGCATTATGCTTCATGCCTTATTAAGTCCACTGGATTGATTAGCATATGTTGGCTATCATGGGATGGGTGCATTGGTGTATACACCTGATCTACAATAAATGACGTAACCTTTGACATTGACCTAAGATCATCTTCATCAAACATCACAAGATCTTTTGGAAGGACAGGCCTCGGATGTGTTGGATCAATTACTGATTTTAAACGGATCATCATCGGGGGCTCGGCCTAAGGCATTGATTGGATTCAATCGGGAAACTGACCAATTAACTCATGGCATTCAACCATTCCAAAATGAATATGAACTATGGCTTGTTAAATTTGCGAATGTCCATGATAGACCAGATGCAGGAGCAATGGAGTTTGTGTCTTCCATCATGGCTCGTGATACCGCCCACCTGACCTATAACAACTGAACTCGTTTGTAAATCAAGGTTTCACACACACTCCTCCCAATCTGCAAAAATGTGT
>JAPOTS010000110.1 GCA_026709065.1 Bacteroidota bacterium | reverse complement strand
GCCCTGCCAGTCACAGTGAAAACTCAAAAGTTTAACCTAATTTTGAAACAACCCCGACCTGTCATACAAGAAATGATTATCTTTTAGTACTCACGAATATAATTCGCATAGGATACATTATTGTACAACATTATAATTCACATGGGGGTTGAATTGATCAACTCCAGATTCGGGAAAATTTCCAGAAGTCCATGCATTTGATCTGTAAACTCAATGCCCACTTAAAATGCACCCTATAAGAATTACCCAACCGCTAGTAAGGCTTACCCCCATCGTCAAGCGCGATCATATTCGGCATGGATCTTTAAGCTCCTTTACTGGTGAATGATGTATGAACTACGAAAATATTTAATTTCAAATCAAAGTGTAATTTTGTCATCATCCATTGCATAGACCCATTACGTATGACCAAGCGTCCATTCTAAAATCTCTGACTTATCATCATATGTTTAGGAAATTTCCACTGTTAATACTGTTTTGGTCGATGAATGTAACGGCTCAAACTATGGTCTCTGAAGAAGACTATTCCCGAGCGGAGTCTATGCTATGGCAGACGACGAATTCAATGGTATATCATCGCGTCCTTACTCCTAACTGGATTGAAAACGATCGTTTCTGGTACGTGCACGATTCCTCTGAAGGATCACAACTGTTCCTAGTTGATCCAAATGTCGGTGAGCGCATCCCACTATTTGACCATCAACGCATGGCAGATACCTTGATTGATTTTCATGAATTGCAAGGATCTAAAATAGATTTTTCAGATGCTTGGTATGATGGTGAATCAGAGCGAATCTATTCTTCATCCGAGGACTACCAAAATACTGCCTGTAGCATCATCACTTATACCTGTGAATTAGTGGATTCTATCAGAAAAATGAACACTTACGCGACAGCGTCCCTTTCTCCAAATGGAGTCTATGAAGCATTCCGTAAAGACCATAATCTCTGGGTACGCAATACTGATACAGGCGTAGAAAGTCAACTCACCTTTGATGGTGAAGAAAATTTTGGATATGCAACCAATAATGCTGGATGGATCAGAAGCGAGGATCCAGTTCTATTGTGGTCACCAGATTCCAAAATGATTGCAACCTTTCAGCACGACAGCCGAGGGGTCGGTGAAATGTATATGGTATCAACCGAAATAGGACGCTCAGAATTGGAAACATGGCCATATCCTCTCCCTGAGGATACGACGGTATTTAAGATTCATCGTGTTGTGATTAATGTGGAGGAAGCCTCAACCATCCGATTGGATATGCCCCCAGATTACCACCGAGGCACAACGACGGATCATATTGCTAACTGGGATGGGACATTTATGGATGTGCGCTGGAGTCAGGACAGTCAACAACTTGCATTCATTTCTTCATCCCGAGATCATCAGGATGTCTGGCTCAGGGTAGCCGATGTTCACACTGGGAAGGTAAGAGATGTTCTTCACGAATATGTCCCTACCTATTATGAGTCAGGAGTTGGGGCAGAGAATTGGGATGTATTCTTCGAGACCAATGAAGTTCTCTGGTATTCTGAGCGTTCAAATTGGGGGCATCTCTATATCTATGATCTTACAATGGGAGAACTCAAACATCAGGTGACTCAGGGAGATTGGGTTGTTCTTCAAGTGCGACATGTTGATCATTACGAGCGTATGTTATATCTGACTGGAGCTGGAAAGGACGGATCAGATCCGTATTTTCATTTTCTGTATCGCGTCAGTATGGATGGAGGGGAGGTGGAACTACTCACCCAAGAAGAAGCACACCATGTTCTATCCTTTTCTCCAGACAAAAAGTATTTCATTGACTCATGGTCTCGGCCAGATACCCCTCAACAACACGCACTTCGTAATCTTGACGGGACGATTCTAGTGGATTTAGGACACGCAGATATATCTGAGCTACGATCAACCATGTGGCAATCCCCAGAATCATTCACGGTCAAAGCACGGGATGACCAGACAGACCTGCATGGACTTCTTTACAAGCCAAGTCATTTTGATCCGAATAAACGTTATCCAGTACTCAATTATATTTATCCAGGACCGCAGAGCGGTAGTGTTGGAACTCGGAGCTTTCTACCTGCTCGCAGAGATAAACAGGCGATAGCAGAGCTTGGGTTCATTGTTATTGAAGTAGATGCGATGGGCACTCCTGGGCGCTCCAAATCTTTTCATGATGCTTACTATGGTAATATGGGGGATAATGGGTTGCCAGATCAAATCACAACCATTCAACAACTCGCGAATCAACATTCATGGATCAATCTTGATCGGGTTGGAGTTTGGGGGCATTCAGGTGGCGGTTATGCCTCAACTGGTGCGATCCTGCGGTATCCTGATTTCTATAAGGTGGCCGTCAGTGGTGCTGGAAATCATGATAACCGCAACTATGAAGATGATTGGGCTGAAAAATGGCAAGGGTTATTTATGGAATTTCCTGACGGAACGACAAACTATGACAACCAATCAAATATCTCATTGGCATCCAATCTCAAAGGAAAGCTATTACTCGCACATGGTCTCATGGATGATAATGTACCAGCATCAAATACACTCCTTATGGTAGAGGCACTTATCAAGGCTAACAAGGACTTTGATCTAGTGATTTTTCCGAATGAAGCACATGGGTTTGGATCTGCGCGAGATTATTGGATGCGACGCAGGTGGGATTATTTTGTGGAGCATCTTCTAGATGCAGTTCCTCCAAAGGAATATGAATTTGGTCGTCTAAATTCTTCACAGAACTAATCCCATGCGATTTCTTTTTCCAATAGGTCTCATACTTTGTGGATGTGTTCAACCCCCTCAGTACGATGTGATTCTTAGGGGAGGAACCATCTATGATGGTTTGGGTGATCAACCATTTATTGCAGACATTGCAATCAATGCTGATCGGATCATAGAGATCGGCTCCCTTAAAGATGCACGGGGCACTGTCGAAATCAATGTTGAAGGCTTAGCCGTTGCTCCAGGATTTATCAATATGCTTAGTTGGGCTACCGAAAGTTTGATTGCAGACGGTAGATCACTCAGCAATATCAGTCAGGGTGTAACACTTGAAGTATTTGGTGAGGGCATCTCTAATGGACCGCTTACGCCAGAGATGAAAGAGGATTTATGGGGTTGGGTCGTAGAAGCCGCTGGATCACAAGCGTCAGCTATTGATCTTCTTGGAGGGACAGAAATCCCTTGGACGACACTGGATGAATACCTATCATTTCTTGAAAATAAAGGGGTTTCCACAAATGTGGCATCACTTATTGGTGCCTCTACCGTCCGCCAGTATGTCATTGGTCAGGAAAATAGAGAGCCAACCCCAGATGAGCTTCTACAAATGCAGCACCTTGTTAAGGAAGCTATGTCCGAGGGAGCCCTCGGGGTTGGATCTGCTTTGATTTACGTGCCTGGATTATTTGCCAGTACTGAAGAATTGACTGCTCTCGCTAGCATTGCAGGTCAATATAATGGTGTATTTACCTCGCATCTACGGAGCGAAGCAACACTGCTTCTTGAATCTGCTGAAGAACTGATACAGATTGTCCAACAGGGCAATGTACGGGGACATATTTACCATCTCAAGGCGGCGGGAAAACGAAACTGGCACAAGATGGAGACTCTTATCAACCGAATTGAAGAAGTCCGCGCTAATAACCTTGAGATTACCGCTGATATCTATCCGTATATCGCCGCATCTACGGGTTTAGATGCAGCCATGCCCCCAGATGTTCAAGAAGGGGGGATGATGGCATGGCATGCTCGGTTGAAGGATCCTGCGGTCCGTGCTCGCATGGAAACAGAGCTCATGACTCCGTCTGATGATTGGGAAAACCTCATGTTAGAGGCTGGTCCAGAAAATGTTATGTTAGTCGGATTTCAAAACGAGGCACTCCACAAATACCTCGGGCTACGTCTCAATGATGTTGCAGAATTGAGAGGCACTTCCATTGCTTCTACGGTAATGGATTTGATTCTTGAAGATACCAGTAGAGTTGGTGCGAGCTATTTTCTGATGGATGAAGCCAATGTGAGGTTAAAGATTCAGCAACCTTGGGTTGCGATTGATTCGGATGCGGTCTCAATTGCCCCTGAGCGACATCATTTGAAGTCTATGGTTCATCCCCGAACTTATGGTGCCTTTGCTCGATTGCTGGCAAAGTATGTACGCGAGGAGGGGGTTCTTTCCCTTGAGGAGGCGATTCGTCGAATGACCTCGCTACCAGCTTCCATACTTGCAATCCAAGATAGAGGTGCACTTCAATCTGGGTATTTTGCAGATCTTACCATTTTTGATCCTGAAACAATCCAAGATCATGCGACCTTTGAGGATCCTCATCAATTAGCTACTGGAGTCAGCTATGTAATTGTCAATGGCGTGATAGTCCTCAGTGAGGGGCATCACACGGGTGCGATGCCTGGTCGTGTAGTCAGAGGATCTGGGGTTCCAGTGCGATGAAAGATTATTATTCTGATCTTGAACGCCGCCGCAAGGCCGCCCAATTATCTGGTGGACAGTCTCGCATTGATCGCCAGCATGATCAAGGGAAACTCACCGCTCGAGAGCGAATCACTGTATTACTTGATGAAGAATCATTTACAGAGTTGGGCCAACTGGTTCGACATCACTCTACTGATTTTGGTCTTGCAGATCGGCACCCTTATGGCGACGGAGTGGTCACTGGTTATGGAACGATTCATGGTAGACTGGTCTATGTATATTCACAGGATTTTACGGTCTTTGGAGGGTCATTGGGGCGTGCTCACGCGTCTAAAATTGTTCAGGTCCAAGATCTTGCTCTTAACAATGGGGCTCCAATCATTGGTCTTAGCGATTCTGGAGGTGCTCGCATTCAGGAAGGCGTTGTGTCTTTGGGAGGGTATGCGGATATCTTCCTGAGAAATACATTGACATCTGGTGTTGTGCCACAGATTTCAGCAATTATGGGACCATGTGCAGGGGGTGCTGTTTACAGCCCAGCAATCACAGACTTGGTTTTTATGGTTCAAGGGACGAGTTACATGTTTGTCACGGGGCCGGATGTTGTCCATTCTGTCACTCAAGAGGAAGTCACTTCTGAAACTTTGGGGGGAGCAACGACGCATGCAGAGCGTAGTGGAGTTGCCCATGCAGTTTATCCAAATGATGTTGCATGTTTAGAAGCCATACGAACGGTTCTGACCTATTTGCCTCAAAATTGTGAAGATCAACCAGTTATGCATCATAGGAATCACACTACGGCCGAGAATCAGTCAAACTTGGATTCCATCGTTCCCGAGGATCCGAATAAGTCCTATGATATGCAAAGAGTCATTGATGTGTTGGTAGACAATGGCTCTTTTTTTTCAATCCATGATGGTTTTGCACGCAATTTGATTTGTGGATTTGCTAAGATGGGCGGGTATTCCATTGGGATTGTTGCTAATCAGCCCGCACACCTTGCAGGAGTCTTGGATATTGATGCTTCTGTTAAGGGAGCCCGATTTGTTCGATTCTGTGATGCGTTCAATATCCCATTAATTACACTTGAGGATGTTCCAGGGTTTTTGCCAGGGAAGGACCAAGAATGGCGGGGAATCATTCGGCATGGGGCAAAATTACTCTATGCATACTGCGAAGCAACTGTCCCGAAGTTGACCGTGATCACTCGGAAGGCTTACGGAGGTGCTTATGATGTGATGAGCTCAAAGCATATTCGCGGTGATTTGAATTATGCTTGGCCAAATGCTGAAATTGCCGTCATGGGGGCAAAAGGGGCCGTGAGAATTTTACATCGTAACGAACTTAAAAATACGACTTATCCTGAATCCCTTGAAAATAAATTTACAGATCAGTACAAGGAACGATTTTCAAATCCCTACATTGCGGCAGAGTATGGCTATGTTGACGATGTCATTTTTCCTCATGAAACACGTGAGCGTTTAATTAATGGATTAGAGATGCTCAGAAACAAGGTTGTCACCAACCCTCGAAAAAAACATGGAAACCTTCCGTTGTGATCACCCACATGGGTACAGTCATTAACCTGATGATTGATTAATTATCAGAGGGGATTCCAATAAGGGGGAAAATCTTATTCTGCATAATTGGAACTGCGTATGCAAGACCAGAAAATGCCAATATATGTGCGCTAGATTTTTCGGATGATCCACAGAGTGAGCTCTCTACGGTCATAAAAAATGTCGATTCACGGGATAGAGATCGTAGCAATAAATTCTCAGAAGTTCTGCACAAATCACAGATGATCAATGTCTTATTGATAAGATAATCTCAACCAAATGGGAACATAAACATAGAACTTGGTTAAATATTGTTTGTAAAATGTCTTATATTGTTGTAGTTTTTCGGTACACAATCGAGAAATAACTTTAAGTTTAATCAATATATTCATCATATGATTATTTTGAATTCGATGAAAAACCAGTTAATCGGTATACTTCTTTTTGTGACAGCTTATGTTGCTTTGCCATGTATTGGGCAAGATTTGATGCCTCCAGAGGCTATTCCCATAGAAGATTTAAGGGGATATGATAGATACTCTTTATTAGAGGATCGTGGCGATCCCCAAGATGCCCTCTCCGCTAGTCAGCTCATGAATCGAATGAGTCGTGCGTATTTATTGCAGTCTCGTATCATTAAAGCGCGGACGAATGGTGACTGGCCGACTGTTGAGTATTCTCTTGACGAAGCCATGTCAGAGATGAGTGTGTTGGCTAACCAATCCAGTATGATCAATGATGCTCGATTCCAAGAATTATACCGTACAATTGTCACCGAGCACGAAGATTACTACGGAATAGATCCTGATGAGCGCAAAGAATATGGTGATGTATTTGCGCTTAGGAATGATATGTTTGATGCACAGGCCCGGGTACAAAACCCTGTTGCGAAAGCGACTGGATTGCCTAAAATCAAACCAGTGGCGACGACGGTTAATATGACCAGAAACCGCGCCGTAGAGGGTTCAATTAATTGGTTGTTGACCAATCGCAAGGAGACGGTGATTCGATGGATGGGGCGTGCAGATACGTATTTTCCAATGATCGAGCAAATATTTAGGGAAGAAGGAGTTCCAGATGAGTTAAAATATCTTGCGGTTGGTGAGAGTGGACTTAATCCGGTTGCGCGCAGTAGTGCGAATGCAGTTGGCATGTGGCAGTTTATGGCAGCGACGGGACGCGCAATGGGGCTACGGATTGATAATTATGTTGATGAGCGCATGGATCCGGTCAAGGCAACTCGCGCTGCTGCACGACATCTCAAGGAACTGTATGATTATTATGGTGAAGATTGGCACTTAGCACTTGCGGGATATAATTGTAGTCCTCGTTGTATTCGGAGAGCGATTTCAAGGGCGGGCGGGACGATGAGTAATCCGCCATCCTATTGGGCGATTTCCAAATATTTACCCCGTCAGACTGCTGGATATGTGCCACAGTTTATCGCGTTTGCTTTGATCATGTCTAATCCTGCTGAGTTTGGGTTACCTGCAAATTCAGATGGACCCGAATTCGCATATGATGAGGTTAGAGTCAGTGGTGTGTTAAAGTTGGAAACGATTGCCAAGATGGTAGGAACATCGACTGAACAAATTCAAAACTTGAACCCAGAATTACGACGTGGAACTCTACCAACCGATCGTACCCCATATACATTGAGGCTCCCATTAAATACATTTGCCCGTTTTGCAGATGCATTTGAAAGGCTTCCTGATAAAGAAAAAACCATGCCTGGGGAGCATCGTGTCCGCAGAGGTGATAATCTTGGCAAGATTGCTAAGCGCTATGGGGTAAGTGTCAAAGCCCTCCAGAATGCAAATGGACTCAGGAGAACCATTATCCATCCAGGCCAAATGCTTGTCATTCCTGGACTGGCTGGAAGTAATGTGGCCACGCTTGAAAGTACAGGTGCAAGGGCAATTGCTTGGGGTAGAAGAATCAATAAGCCCATTGTATATGATAAGGCATTGGCGGCGGCCAGTGCTCCCCAAACACCGTCCAGAGTGGTGAATACTTCAAATACTCGCGCTGTTAGACAGACGACTGCACCACCACAGCCAACTTATATGTCTCATAAGGTTCGACGTGGAGATACATTATCGGAACTCGCAGATAAGTATGGAACAACTACTAGGGCGATTCAGAATGCGAATCAACTGCGAAGTAGCAAAATCAAGAGGGGGCAAACCCTCAAAATACCGAGTGGGCGTACGGTATACACTGTAAAGCGAGGTGATAATTTAGCAAACATCGCCAAGCGATATGGCACTACCGTGCGGGAGATTAAGTCTACCAATAATCTTCGTTCAAATACGATTCATCCTGGGCAGGAATTATCAATCAGCCGCTGAGGAATTTAATTCATATTTTTTGTGAATCTACATGATTCTGAAATAAAATGAGTTACAGTTAATCGTTACAGGGTTTTTCGTAAATATAGAGTGATCAAATGATCTAAATTTGTAATTGAATCATTGCTTTGATGGGAGCATAGGCATCGTGATGCCTATGCTATTGATCATTAGAAAACTCCTTGGCTGGACCAAGAGAATTGAATCTCTCCCTTTTGATATCCTCTGCGTCCCAAGTAGGACGGTTTATGATCTGTCTCGGCTCCTAGTGAATATAAATTTCTTCCGTCAGCATTCCGCGAGGATGATCAAATCAATGATGGCAGTCAATAGCAAATGTCTGCCAAATCCCCGTGTGTAGCTTCAATTATTTTATTGGTCAACGACAATTAAAATTTGCGAATTAGGTATAGCGATTTTCGCCAAAATTTTTGTATCGCGTCAATTAAAATCAAAGTCGTTGAATTCGGCATGTTTCAATGATGTTCGGTGATTGCATGCCCACCTCCAAAACGAACGTATTAATTGCCTGTGATGTGACTTCTAAATGCCGTTGTACAAAGTTACACAAGGTGAGTAAAAGGTTATACTTCCATGCTAATCTTGTAATTTTAAGTGAGTCTAAAATACCCTATAAACGGTGCAATTTAACCAATCAATTCGTTGTGACCTCAACTCAAACCGCCAAAGTCAAGATCTGATTGCCTCGGTGGCCCATTACCCGAGTGGATGTTCAAAGTGGAATCCAATTGAGCATCGACTCCATAGTGAAGTCTCCAAGAATTGCGCCGGAATTCTTCTCATCAATATGGCATGCCTCGTGAATCTTATCAGAGGAACCACCACGAAAACCGGACTCTCGGTCACCGCAGTTGCGGTCAATAAATCCTACGAAACAGGCATCAAAATTCTATCATAGCAGATGTAGGAACTCAATATCGTACATGGAACTATTTTATCTATACGATAATACCATAAAACAATCCGTTGCTCTCTAAATCTTCTTACAACCCATTCCATTGAATCCCGCATCAAGGTGAAATATGACGCGATCAGTGACATGTTCTTCAGCCTCTTCTCTGATGGGGATTATCACATCCTGAGACTTGGTCACTACCCGAGCATACCTCCCCAAGCAAATACCCCTGTTTACACACAGTGCATAAACACAGGCAAAAGCAGGTCTTTGATTGCGTGTTTTGTATGATAAGGGTGATGAAGATTTACCTTCAGATGGGAAAGAATTCCTGTAGTTTTAGATTCCCCCGGCATGACCAAACTCCCGCATAGGCGTTAACATAATAACCAATTGCTTTAAATCAAATTGAAACTGTAAGTTTGATACTCAAAATGATTCACTT
>JAPOTS010000020.1 GCA_026709065.1 Bacteroidota bacterium | reverse complement strand
TCATGAAATACTGCCAGAATCGTTTTGCCTGTTTTAGTCAAGTGTCTGGTGAATTCAAGGAGTTGATATTGATGACAAATGTCAAGATGATTAGTAGGTTCATCAAATAAAAGCAGATCAGAATCTTGCAGGATTGCTTGTGCTAAGTAGGCACGCTGACATTCTCCACCGCTAAGCGTATCAAGAGGTCGCTTCTCAAAATTTGAGAGACTAACAGTTTCAAGAGCTTGTTTAAGCAAATCACGATCATTAGACGTTATATCTTGTAACAGGGATTTGTGAGGGATTAACCCTAACAGGACAAGTTCTTCAACGGTAAAATGAAAGGGGAGCTGCGGAGACTGTCGAACAAATGATAACTGACGCGCAAGGTCCCGTGAAGACCATTGAGAAATTTCTTTATTTTTAAGTAAAATTGATCCATCATAAGGTATATAGCCGCTAATGGCACGCAGTAGAGTAGTTTTACCACATCCATTTGGACCTAAAAGACCTGTGATGGTTGATGGTTGTAACTCAAAATTAATCTTATGAAGAATTATATTTTTCTGAATCTTAACACATACGTCATGTCCAGTCAACAAAAATTGATGAGTTTGATTGAAGTCGCAATCGGCCATATATGGAGTGTTAGTCTAACAGAGAATGGGTCATGAGATACGCATTAACGATGATCTTAGTTCTCTGTGCCTGTGATTCAGTAGAAGATCAGCAAGCATTTGAAGATCAGGCATTTGCTGAGCCATCAGGCTTCACACAAACTGATGAGAGTGGGGCAATTGAAGCAATGGACGACGATGACTGGAGAGTTTCCCCCGCATATGTCGGACGTATCATTATTGATCCTGCATTTCCAAACCCCGTATCATCTGGTGGATTGATCTCTATTCCTGTTCGTGTCCGATTTTCTGATTCCGTTCAGGGCGGGCTCCAACTTACAGCGTATGATTTGGATGGCATTCCACGTAGATTAGATAGTATTCTAAATGCTAATGATCCTGGCTCATATGTGTTTCGGTTCATGCCAAGAACCTTGCAACTTCAAGGCTTAGTGAGGGTGTTTATTATAGATACTCAAGGTCGCCTAGTTTCATACGGTGATGTACAAACCAGTGGATAAATGAATCTTATTTCCAAGTGGTGGCTTCTCGCTTGCTTTATAGGTTTTATTTCGGTGAACAGTGCTCATGCTCAACAATCTGACCCACTAAGATTTTTTCATTGGATGGTGGGGGATGTTGTTGCTATGCCTCAATCTGCACTATCACTCAGGGCAGGAATTACTCTGGGAGTAGCAGTTACTGGAATACTGGCTGTTTCTCACTATGATCGAAGTCTTTCTGACCATGCTCAAAGTTTTGCTAACTCGTCTCCAAGTAGCGTGCGCAGAGTATTTCATGAAATTGGTAATGAGAGAATTATTCGCCCGATGGCTGTCATCTTATTTGTTGGGGCACTTACTAGCCGTAACACGTATTTCCAAGACGCTGCATTCACTTCAATGGAATCCATATTCCTTGCTAACATTTTCACCAATAGCATGAAGTTAGTCGTTGGTCGCTCACGTCCCAATACTGATGTAGGGCCACGTGTCGTTCACCCCTTTAGTGGGCATCGCTCTTTTCCATCAGGGCATGCGACTACGGTTTTTGCTTTTACCACACCATGGCTAATATATTATCCTAATCTAGCAACTGGAACACTTTTTGTTTTGGGTGTCGGCACTGCGATTGCAAGGATGGCAGACAAACATCACTGGTTCAGTGATGTACTTGGAGGTGCCCTGATTGGGTTTGGAACGGGCTATATTTTGTCAAGAAGGCACATGGATTTGAGAAGAGGAGTCAATCTGAATATCTCGGCTAATCAATTTTCCGTTACTTGGACGATTTAGCTGCCCGCTTCAGACGATCCATAAGGGCATGTCCTATCCCGACCGGTTCAATCTCTTCACAATGGATCTGACTGATTTTTGAGCGATCGCATTCTCGAAAAAATTCAAAGAGATGATGGCAGTATTCTTCTATGGAAGTAGCTACGAAGCATTTCATCCATTTAGATGCATGATTGGGAGTAGAAATTCCAATGTATGCAGAGCGGGGGAGAACATCCAAATTAGACGTATCGGATACTAATACGATTTTTGCGTGAGGCGCATAATGGTGATAACGCATGCCAGGGCTTCGGTTTTTATTCAGCACATTCGTTGATATGGTTCCAACAACACAAGCAAGAGACTCTAAACTTATTGCACCTGGCCTTAACAGCACTGGTGGATTCTCAGTGCAATCCACTACAGTAGATTCAAGGCCAATGGTTGCTGCAGGTCCATAAAGGATACAGTGCACGCGCTGATTCAAGTCCTCAGCAGCTGATTGCCAAGAGGTGGCACTTGGCCGTCCACTAAGATTTGCTGATGGAGCAGCAACGGGAAATTTTGCGGCCCATAGAAACTCTATCGCAATAGATGAGGCAGGCATTCTGATCGCAACCGTGTCTAATCCTCCAGACACAATATCGGGGAGCGAGCGGTGTCGGGGTAGTATTATCGTAAGAGGTCCTGGGAAAAAAGCATCCATAAGTAAATGTGCATGTGGAGATATTTCGCTTGCCACACGGGAGGCATCTGCAAGCTCTCGGAGGTGGACGATCAATGGGTTAGAGGGTGGGCGATTTTTTGCATGATAAACCTGCTCAACTGCTTGGGAGTTCAATGCATTTGCACCTAATCCATAAACGGTTTCTGTGGGGAAGACAACAAGTTTTCCCTCTGATATATAGTCACCTGCTTGATGTGGATCGTGAGTGTAAACAGTTTTCATTGGAAATGATGAAACCAGATGCAATAATGAAGGGTTTACTGAGTGTTTGGGTCAGGTAGCTCAGGTGGTAGAGCAACGGACTGAAAATCCGTGTGTCGGGGGTTCAAATCCCTCCCTGACCACATAAACAATTTTATCATCGTGTGGTTAAATCCATTTATGATAAGATTTACTTCAACGGTCCGGTAGTTCAGTTTGGTTAGAATGCCGGCCTGTCACGCCGGAGGTCGCGGGTTCGAGTCCCGTCCGGACCGCTTCAAGGCATCTCATCTGAGGTGCCTTTTTTGTTATGATTCTGTAACATCTCTTGACGAAACTCTCTGAACTCTTCGTGCAGATTGTCAACCTTTTTTTCTAGATCATCGGAATTATCGGCAACGAGGGTGTCAACGAATACGGCATTCGCAATAGACAATCCAAATATTCCACAGATCAGAACTGCGAACGCAACGTAGAGCCGTAATCCCAAGATATAGCCATCCGATGCCCCGCGCTCAGCTAAAATTTCTGGAATTTCATACCATCCCTCCACAGTGAAGATTTTGAGGAGAGAATACATAGAGTAGAAGGGGTTTCCAAAAAACTCGGCTGCTTCAGGGAATCCCCCGAATAATAGGGTTGCGGCAATGGATAGAATCAGATTGAGGAAGATAAGTATCAGTAGAATTCCAAGAGAAGCATGTAGTGCGCGTATGACCCCCCGCAAGATCTTTGCACCATCTGGAACTAAGCGTAAAGGCCGGATCAAGCGTAAAATTCTTGCCAATCTCAAAATGGTGATGATGACAGCATTTTCCGCCCCAATAGGAAAAAACACACTGAACAGCGCTGGAGTACTAAGGATCACGATAACAAAATCAAAGGTGTTCCATGGATCTGACGCATATTGTTTAAAGGATCCAAAATGACGGATTTTGATAAATATCTCGGTAAAAAAATAGGATAGAAATGCGAGATCCAGCCATTGGATGATATGTCCAGCTGTAGAATGAATTTCTGGGAATGCGTCTAAAAAAAGAGCAATCCCATTCAAGGAAATCACAGTTAAAACAACTGGCTCTTGAACGATCAGAGGTAAATGTTTCGGTTCACTCATAAATGATTTCTTTACTCACAAAGATAAGGCACACAATGCGATCAGATAGAAAGTGAGAAAGAGAATTTTTCCATTTTAATCTCAGCAGAGTTCTTGTGCCATTTAGTATCATTGGCTCTTGATTCATTGATCATGAATGATGATTTTTAGAAAATGGTTACCAACTGAGATTATTTCTGTTCAACGCCGTTTGAAGATTGCCTTGCGATACTGCTCATGTTTTGCATATGTGACTTATGATTTAGTCAAAGTCAGGTCAATTTGATTCATTTGGAAGGATTGCAAACAAAAATATAAAACTCACCTTTTGGTGCTTCTAATCTATTATGGTTGACTAGTAAAGGTAGCAGGCGGCTCCGACTAGTTGGGTGGTGTGTATTCAATCATCTGAAGTGATAGTTAATTTCTCAAACTGTCTAAATCCCATCAATCTCAAAAATTTTTTCATTTATTGCAACAAGAAACAAATTTATGATTATATTTGATCCATGTGCCTTCGGTCCAGATAATGTGTCTGGGTAAAAGGGAATCCGGTGACTTCGTTCATTTGAATAAGCCGGAACTGTACCCGCAACTGTAGGCCGTACCGGAGCAGTAATGCTTCAATGAAGGGGAGTTAATGAGTGTATAGTCACTGTCCAAGTGATGGGAAGGCTATATACTCAATCTCTTCAAGCACAATATGTGCGCGTACGGCGAGTCAGGAAACCTGCCGAGGGATTAACACGCCACCAACCTCCGGGCGTAGAGGTCTGAGTCGGCATCAGACAGGATTCCTAGTCTGACGTAGCGGCCGTGATCTCACATTGGGGTTTAGGCCATTACATGTTGCGTATCCTTTTATTATTGTTTGCATTTCAGTCACTTCCGGCCTTAGCCGTTCAAGTGGCCGATACAACTGTTTCGCTTCCTGCGATCACAGTCACAGCTTTAAGAGTTCCTGTATCTGTCGTTCATGCTCCCATACGCACCCAGGTGCTTGATCGGAGTGCTATTCGTGAATCCGGCTCACTGACCATTGCAGATCTACTGCGCCACCGATCCGCATTGTATGTACGACATTATGTAGGAGGACTCTCAACCTTATCTCAGCGCGGTGGCACCGCTTCCCAAACCTTAGTCCTACTTGATGGACATCGAATCGCAAGCCCACAAGCAGGCCAATTAGATCTATCCTTGTTACCTACGGGTTTATTGAATGCAATAGAGGTCACTTCAGGAGCAGGCGGTGTCCTTTATGGCACCGATGCAGTTGGAGGTGTAATTAATCTTCAAACTTCCGCGTCAGAAAACCTCTTGTCAGTTCAAGCCCAGACTGGGGAATGGGGGAAACGATATAGTGCTATTTATGGAAACTTGCGCCGTGGTCGCTTGACCGCTACTGTGGCAGGAGAGATAGATCGTTATGAAGGAAATTATTCTTACATAAATCGTGGGCTGTTTCCGCCAGAGGAATCACCACGAATTGGTGGAGATCAACAAAAACACTCTATATTCGGGGCTCTAAGATGGGCGAGACCACATGATGAGTGGCGGGTCAGTCTATGGTACAATGATGCTGAACGTGGATTACCGACAATTAATTCCTCATTGCATTCTGGTGAGCGCCAATGGGATGATCACCTAAGGGTATGGGCGAATTTTCAACGAAAATGGATGTGGGGGTCATTGAGGGCGGGCGCTCTCACTCAAGCAGGTTCACTCCGATATCTGAACTCTCGCACTGGACTTGATAATACCGGACGAACAAAGTTATCAACAATACACGCCAGTATTGAACTAAAACCTATCCGAAATTGGGTAGTGAGTGGTGGTGTTGAAGCAGGATTTAGCCAAGCCGATCACCCGAGCCTGCAACAGGGTAATTTAGAGCGTCGATTTGCCATTTATGTCCAAGCCATCGGTCGCTGGGGGGCATTATCTATTTATCCTGCTCTTCGCATAGACCATTACGTTCGCCCCAACACAATAACTCCAACTATCCCAAGCCTCGGGGTCAATTTACGTTTGAGCCACAACCTACATGTTAAGGCTTCGGTTGCCTCAGCATTTAGAATGCCAACGTTCAATGATCGTTATTGGTTGCCGGGGGGGAACCCCAATCTTACACCTGAGCATGGTGAGTCATTTGATTCAGGAGTGATTTGGTTATACAATGGATTGCAGATAGAAATGACGGCCTTCATGGTTCGGATGCGTGATCAAATTGTATGGCAACCCACTTCAGCAGGGTATTGGTCACCTCAGAATGTCAGGCGGGTCACCAATTACGGATTTGAGGCTTCTGTTGACTTTCAACGCAGGTTAACATCGCGGATGAATATAAAAGCAGGCGTAGTATGGACGCATGTGCAACAGAAGAGCGATTCGTTTTTGAGGCTAATCCCACGCAATACCTTGAAAGGCCATACGACGATTCAATGGAGATTTCTAGTTGCTAGCATTCACGCTGGTTATACTGGTAGTCTCTTAATTACATCCGTTACGGAATCAGAAGCATTTTTCGTAATGGATAGTCAGGTAAAAATTCATGCAGGTTCAGTTTCTCTGGGTGTTCATGCCGACAATATTTTGGATGCTCGCTACGAATACTTGCCGAACAACCCTATGCCTCCAAGACAAATGAGGCTAGCTTTCACTTTCACTCTTCAATAAATTATATATAATAATGAACAAATTTGTACAATTATCGGCTTTGATATTATTGATTGTCTCACCTGTTGGTGCTCAAGAAATTCGTGGTCTTTATATCGGGAATCAAGGTAATTTCTCTGATGGTAATGGCTCAATTACGTGGTATGACTTTTCCACACGACAGACAGAAGAAGTTGTATCTAACTTTGGGACGATTGTGCAAAGTATCACGCTTGATGGGAATTTTGGCTATATTGCATCCAATACATCTAGTAATGTAGATATTCTTGACTTATCCACCAATATGCGAGTTGGTCAGATTCGAGAGATAGGCCAACCTCGATATATCAGCATAGTTAATTCTGACAAAGCCTATGTTACTGAGCATCTAGGATTAGGTCGAGTTAGGATTCTGAATTTGCAATCAAGGAGCACCATTGAATCTGATACGATATCCACAGGGTACAAACCAGAGGATATAGCTGTTGTGGGCAATCGTGCCTTTGTGGCCAACAATGGGTACGGAAGAGATTCTACGCTTACTGTGATAAATACCCAAACGGATACTGTAATTGAAACGATTGATTTGGGGTGCGATGGTCCACGGCATCTTGAAGTAGACAGTCAAAATGAAATCTGGGCGTTTTGTACAGGTAATACACTCTACAGCGATGACTTTTCAATGGTTCTTGAGAGGACCAATGGTCAAGCTGTTGTCTTGAACCCTCTAACTGGTAAGATTATAGAACGCATTGAATTCAATCATCAGATAGGCTCAAGCGGACCAGGGCAAGATTCATATTATAGTCCTGCGAGCGAAGAGATATTTTTGATCCGAAGCGACACTACAGCGATATTAATCTTTGATACAGCTTCAAACTCGTACAAAGAAACCCTTCCCCTGTCTGGAGATGAGCGTGTCGGAGGCTTAGCCTACGATGCAGACGCTCGCCAATTATACATTGGACGCTTTGACCGTCTCTTTGCCATTGGTTTTACCCAACCTGGCTTCGTCCAAATCGCCAACCGAGATGACTTGTCAGAGGTTGATCGATTCACTGTCGGTATTGCTCCTGCTCATTTGGTGTTCCATCAGTCGCCACAGGCCACCGCGCTGGATCAAATTGGCTTTCCAGAGCAGGTGGATTTGTTCTCTAATTATCCAAATCCCTTTAATCGTACAACCACGCTCTCATTTACGCTTGATCAGAATCAGCAAGTCTCTCTGGTGATTTATGATGCACTGGGACGCGAAATTGATACGCCTATCTCAGGGTTCACCATGGCTGGTAAACATACTGTAGTATGGGAAGCGAGTCATCTACCGGCTGGGACATATTTTAGCAGACTAGTCACTGACAATCAAGTCTATACTCAAACCCTTGTTCGAACTCGTTAACCGGTTGAAGAGATAATTTAAGGCACACGACATAATCTGTCACTGTCTTTCGGCATATGGATTATTCAAAGATACTAGTAATGTCTTTGATAAGGTGAGTCAAATATCGGTGTTCAGGATTGACTTAAATCAAGTATCTTTTGGGCCTGGCCATTCAGGAATCTGGTGATCACTATACAAACGGATTCGTTGCATTTCAAGAGCAAAAAATACATCATCAAGTGAGGGGCCAGACTCCTTCAATGAAGGGAGTCTGGCCTTGGCTTCTAACAAAAATCGCTCACTGATGTGAGGATCTTTGAAGTAAGCTCGTTCCCACCAATCCATTATGCGATCCTGAGCTCCCCTAATAATTTTGTTATCTGGAAGTCGATCGCTCTTACTACGATTAGATGCTTTGCTTGAGGGCATTAAATTCCACAGATCATCGCATGGCCATGCCGCCCAAGGTAGGCAATGATCAATATCCATATTATCTGACTTTAATTTTATACCAGTCCATACGCAATAAATTGATTGTGAGTTTATTAATCTCAAGGCGCGTTTACGCACCTCTGTCTGATTGCGCTCAGGTTCATAGGGCCGCATCAGGGTTCTTAACTCGTATTCTGCAAGATGTTTCTCTTGGCTTTTTGCGTACCTCAGAATTAATTGCGCCCATTCTTCTACTAATGCTGGATCAATCCAAATGTTATAGCGCAGTAGTGCTCGCCAGAGATATGCAGGGACAATTATTTCTCCAAATGCTGAATAAAAATTTTCATCAAGTGTAATCAAGTCCTTGACCTTGATGCGTTGCTTATTCACTTTAAAGATGGGTTTCCCGTCAGGGTAATAAAGATACTTCACGGGCTTATCCTTAATAGTTTTAGCTGCATCCCGAAGTGCTTGGGTTAAGTAGATTGCATCATCGGCATGCAATACGATGCCTGTTCTATAGGATGAAATTTTATTTTGGTTTTTAAGGAGATTTTGTAGAGGTTTTTGAGCAAACGCTAGACGATATCCGCCTGAGGTATTCTGGGGGCTTTGTGGCATATTAGCATTTAGTAAGGGGGAGTAAAGCTGAAGCCAAGAGAGTGCGACAATCCCCAACGGAATTTTGACATGATCATTGCCACAGTCTTGGGCAAAGCCTGGGGATACTGCTGCGACTCTGGTGAGAGCTCGTAGTAGGGCTAGTTTATAGGTTGATGATTTATAATCAAGTAAGATAATGCGCCGAATTAGCGGTAAAGCACCAGTGCCGTCGTCGGGTAACCGAACAATGATTTGATGCCATCGGACATCAACCCGGCCATTAAGATCATCGCTGGTCGTACTTGATTCAATGTAAGCTCCATGCCTTTTTGCAAGGTCTTCAATTTCAGAAACAGAAACAGGATACATGCCTCGCTCTGCCTCAATCGGATCCCGAAGAGTCAATGCCATAACTCCTCTCGGTTTTAAGAGAGTCATCAACTTACGGAAGCTTCGTCCACGATCTTTTGGTGGAATAAACATCCATACTGCATTTAATAGAATAAACTCAAATGACACAGATGACCGGCTTAATTTCAGATCTGGTAGGCGATCGTCAACTAATGTAAAAGAGGAATCAGAATGGAAGCGTTTGGCTTCTTTACGCATGGCAGATGATGGCTCTGTTGCAACCACTTGATGTCCCCTTGAAGCAAGCCATGATGCATCTCTACAACTACCAGCACCGATGTCCAAAATACAACCTATCTCTTCGGGGAGATAGGGAATAAACCATGAATTGAGATCTTCTGGGGATAGAGACTCATACATTGTAGCACGTTCGCGTACGGTACGAATACAGTCTTTGGAATTCTCAGTCTCTGTCATCAATGTGCAGAAAGCAAGTCATACAAAATGGACCAAATCATTGATTCAAATACTGATAAAACTTAGAAAGTCTCCAATAGATGGCTGTAGGGGGGTTGTTTCAAAATTAGGTTAAACTCATTTTCTGGCGCAGGCATATAGCTCAT
>JAPOTS010000125.1 GCA_026709065.1 Bacteroidota bacterium | reverse complement strand
GGGGCTCTCTTCCCCGTGACGATTTGTAGATAATATAAAAATGTAACCCAAATTATCATATCGCCCAATTGTGGAACCTTTCATCCTATACCAAGGCTATGCGCCTCAAGTATATGGCAGATGGCTCCTTCCCCGATGTTTATGATAAAGTCATCCCAGAAAATTGGCTCAGACAACAGATTGATGGCTTAAATGAATTGACCACCAAATAACCGTATGGATACCTTGCAACCGTACCTAATTCTAGAGAAGCCTGTAGTAAGTTACTTACTACAAAATTCTCTTTCCTTTATTGCTACGCATAGTTACGATTTGATCCAAATCCTCAGGATTGCGATACTTTTGAAAGATATTTTGCAACTTAACAGCTGTCCATTCGCCTTGGGAACAGCCCGTATATTCCTAAGTAATCCTGCGCATCGTTTATGCAACGTAATTAACTCGACTCCCTGTTCATTCAAACGTGAAAGTTGTGTTAGAGTGGTAACTCCACTATCAATACAACTCTCTGGGTCGTTTCCAGTATGTACCTTCCATTCATTAATCAATTCTGGATGTATGGTATTATCTTTGGATACAAAATGATCAACAGAACAGATAATGTCATGTTAGGCTGGGCACCTCTCCTTCTTTATGGCTTAGCTCATGAACCCTACTCTTGTAAACCCGTTATACCAGTATACTTACATTCATCTTAAAGTGTCTACAAAAAAATATAAAGTGCTTGTCGCTGGATGTGGTCATATGGGCACATCCCATGCCCGTGCCTATCATTCTATGGAGACCTTTGAAATCGTCGGGCTTGTGAGTCGTACGCCAACTTCAAGGACACGGCTTAGTGATGAATTAGGAGGGCTCCCTACGTTTGCTTCCTATGAAGATGCCCTTTCCGAAACGGAGCCCGATGTCGTATCCATTAATACCTATCCAGATACACATCTTGATTATGTGCGGATGGGACTTGAAGCAAATTGCCATGTCTTTGTCGAAAAGCCTCTGGCTGAAACCGTTGAAGATGCTCAATTTCTGGTTGATTTGGCCCATAAACACAACCGTAAAGTTGTGATCGGATATATCTTACGAGTTCATCCTGCTTGGACAAAATTTATTTCTATTGCACAGCAACTTGGAAAGCCGTTAGTGATGCGTATGAACCTTAATCAACAGAGCAGTGGTCAACAATGGGAAACTCATCGTAATCTTATGAACTCAATGTCTCCCATAGTAGACTGCGGAGTGCATTATGTTGATGTGATGTGTCAAATGACCCGTGCGCGCCCAATTGCCGTCAGTGCTATAGGAGCTCGCCTCTCTGATGAAATTGCTCATGATATGTACAATTACGGTCAATTACAGGTTACATTTGAAGACGGATCTGTGGGATGGTATGAAGCTGGTTGGGGTCCAATGATGAGTGAGACTGCTTCGTTTGTCAAGGATGTTGTTGGGCCTCTGGGCTCAGTGAGTATTGTAGATGAAGTCAAAGAACAAACAGATGATATTGAGGGCCATACCCAAACAGGAGGGCTCAAAGTCCATCATAGTAGTCGGGATCAATACGGAAATTTTGATCGCCCAGATGAATTGATTGACACATCCGACGAGCCATCTCACGATGAATTGTGTGCACTTGAACAGGAATTTCTGCTTCGCGCAATTCAAGAAGATCTTGATTTAACCGATCACATGCAAGATGCTGTGAGTAGTTTAAAAATCGTCTTAGCCGCTGACCAATCCGCACGGTCACATGAGACAATCAACCTCTGATAGGTAGATTTCTTCTACCCTGTTGCTGACTGTACATTAGCGGCGATAGCTGTAATTTGGAGATTCCTTGGTGATATGGACACTATGTGGATGACTTTCACGTAGTCCGCTGTCAGTGATTCGTACAAATTCTGAATGCTTTCTGAATGCTTTCAAATCTTCACATCCACAATATCCCATTGCAGCGCGCAAACCTCCAATCATTTGATAGACTACCTCATGTAAAAAACCACTGTAGGGAACCCGCCCTTCAATCCCTTCAGGGATGAGTTTTTTAATATCATCTTCCGCATCCTGAAAATATCTATCCTTACTCCCCTCCCCCATTGCTCCAAGAGATCCCATTCCACGATATGACTTAAACTTACGCCCCTCATAAATAACCGTCTCACCAGGACTCTCTTCTACGGCTGCAAATAAACTTCCGACCATGACACAGGATGCCCCAGCAGCGATCGCTTTGGGAATGTCACCTGTTTGTTTGATCCCTCCATCAGCAATAACGGGTATTCCATGCGGCTTTGCGGCCTCCGCACACTCAAGTACGGCAGTAAACTGAGGAACTCCGACACCTGCAACAACCCTGGTCGTACAGATAGACCCAGGACCAATCCCTACTTTAATCCCATCAGCTCCAGCTGCGATCAAATCCTTAGTTCCTTGATGAGTGGCAACATTGCCAGCAACGAGTTGAAGGGATTCATGGCGAGATTTTATCGTTTCTACCGCATTGAGTACCCCTTTGGAATGACCATGAGCCGTGTCAATCACAACAAAGTCAACCTCCTCTTCAATCAGAGCATCTACTCGCTCAATCATATCCCCAGATACTCCAACAGCAGCGCCAACACGTAATCGACCGTGCGTATCTTTGGCTGCCAATGGGTGGCGTCGTTTCTTCTCAATATCCTTAAAAGTAATAAGTCCTTTCAAATGGCCGCTTTCATCAACGACGGGGAGTTTTTCAATTTTATATTTCTGGAGAATGGCCTCAGCCTGTTCTAAGGTTGTTCCCACAGGTGACGTATGCAAGGGCGAAGGTGTCATTACACCCCGGACAGGTTGTAAATTGTCCTCTTGAAATCTTAAATCTCTATTGGTAATGATCCCTAACAAAGAATTATCATTATCTACGATAGGGATTCCCCCAATAGAGTATCTTGACATTAACGCTCGGGCATCACCAACTGTACTGCCTACATCAAGGGTAATTGGATCCAAAATCATTCCACTCTCGGATCGCTTTACACGACGAACCTGAGATGCCTGATCATCAACAGACATATTTTTGTGTAGGACTCCAACTCCACCCTCACGAGCAATCGCAATGGCAAGCGTAGCCTCTGTGACAGTATCCATGGCAGCGGAAAGCAGTGGAATATTTAGCTTTATTTTTCTGGTGACCCAAGTGTGTATTTGTACCTCCCGAGGCATGACGTTTGATTTTCTGGGAACTAGGAGGACATCATCATAGGTCAACCCCTCACGTTTCACCTTCTGCATGAATGCGTTATTGGTGTCGTTTAAATGAGATTCTTTCATGTGCGATTATGCATTTGAACCATACGATATAAGGTTCGTGTTTCTTTTTGAGTAAGTTCGCGCCATGCACCACGCCGTAAGCCACGAGTCGTTAATCCAGCATATGAGGTGCGCTCCAGAGCAATGATCTCATGTCCGAGTGCTTCTAACATACGCCGAATCTGGCGATTTCTTCCAGCGTGCAACTCAATTCCAATTTCTCGTAGATCACCTGACTTCACATAGATCACCTGATCACACTTTGCAAGGCCATCCTCTAAATCAATTCCCCTCAAGAGTTGATCAATCTGACTTGATTTAATTGGGGATTTTGTGCGAATCTTATAGTGTTTGGGAATCTCAAAACTCGGATGCATAAGCCTGTGGCCTAAGTCACCGTCAGTGGTCAAAAGCAATACCCCTGATGTCGCTCGATCAAGCCTCCCGACGGGAAACAAACCATTAATTCCACCTTCAATTTTAATCAGATCTAAGACTGTTTTTCTCCCCTTGTCATCATGAGCTGTTGTGATGGTGTCTTTCGGCTTATTCAACAATAGATGCTTATATAGACATGGCGAGATATTTTTTCCATTTACACTGACTTGATCGCCTTTCTTGACCTGAAACCAATATTCTCGGACAACTTTGCCATTGACTTGAACCAGACCATCATCTATGAGTGTGTCTGCATTTCTACGAGAGCAGACTCCTGCGCGTGCAATATAGCGGTTAATTCTCCCAGATTCTAAGACGGGGCTTGGGGAATTCTGTGGTTTAGAGCGTTTCATGGAGATTCTGTGTCCAAATCTGTAGATTGAACGTCATCCGATAGGGGTTGATCATTAGACTGATCTTCAGATTCCGCAACTTGAGGAAGAAGCTCGGTAGCGGTCAAGAGACGCAATCGCTCTTGGTCAAATTTCACATCTTCCAGTAATTCCTCGGCTTGCCTGAGATTTGGTAATCCATCCAAATCATTTAATCCAAACTGTTCTAAAAACCGAACAGTTGTCCCATAAAGCATTGGGCGGCCAGCAACGTCTGCCCTGCCTTTAATGGCAATTAAATCCAAGGACAATAATTTTCGGATTGCATATCCAGAATCTACGCCTCGAATTGCATCGATCTCCGCTTTGGTTGATGGCTGTCTATAGGCAATGATTGCTATGGTTTCCATGAGTGGCTTCGTTAATCTTCGGGACCGCTCTTGTCGAAAAAACACTTCTAAAAACGGTGCTAATTCTGCCGTAGTAGTCATTCGTAAGCCCCCTGCCCAACTTTGAATTCTAAACGCATGCCCTTCCTTTTCATAAGACGAGTTCAGTAATTCAAGAGCCTGCTCAACATCCGCCGCCCCCAAAGCTGGCTCAGATGGAACCACTTCGGCAAAGATACTACAGATCTGCTCAATACTGACGGGAGTTTCTGCAGCAAACGTGAGCGTTTCTACAATCATTGGAAGTGTGACACCGTTTCGGAAATGATGAAATTTCGAATCACTCATTAATTCCCCCTTCACTTTGAATCATAAAATCATTTCCCTGATACGTGTTAGAAATCTTGATTTGCTGAATAAACGCCATTTCTAGAATTGCAAGGAACGTACAAACAATAAATCCTCTAGTTTGCCCTTTCATGATCTCTACAAAGCTGATTTGTCTTTGATTAAACAAAAGCTGACGAACGAATTGGGATTGCTCTTCAATAGAATACTCTTGACGAACAATCGTGAGCGTCTGCTCATCGGGGGCTTTTTCCAAGACCCCTCGTAGGGCAGTCAACAGGTCAAAAACAGATGTATTAACAAGTATTTCCCGTTCAGGCGCATCGGCTTGAGCAGGAGTTGATGCAGCGCCTCGTGTAAATAGAAGTGAACGCTCTTCCATCCGTCGGTTCAAGTCCTCTGCGGCATCTTTGTATCGGATATATTCCAGAAGTTGTTCAACGAGTTGTTGGCGAGGATCAATCTCTTCTTCGTCAGGTCCTAATTCTGGCTTCGGCAATAGCATCCGTGCTTTAATACTGATCAATAGTGCAGCAAAATAGATATAGTCACCGACACCATCCAGATTAATGGTTTTCATCATTCCAACATATGACAAGTACTCATTGGTAATCTGTGCAATCGGGATATCAAATATATCTATCTCTCGCCGATTGATCAAAAGTAGGAGAAGGTCAAGCGGCCCCTCGAAATCTTGAAGCTGAACTCGGTACATTAGGGAGAAATCGTGCGATTTTTGAACCAACCTGCCGTTTCTTGGAGTCCTTGATCAAGGGACATCTTTGGTTTCCAAGAAAGTTGTTTATATGCCTTATGACAATCAAGAACACTTCTGCGCTGCTCACCTGGCTTTTGTGGTCCGTGTATTGGCGCTTTGCTAACACCAGTTGCTTTCCTAAGCTTTGAGTGCAGTGTAACCACATCTGTTTCAATACCTGTTCCGATATTGAATGCCGTTGACTCATCACTATAATTGAGGGCAGCTAGATTTGCCTGAGCAACATCGCTCACATAGACGTAGTCTCTGGTTTGTAATCCATCACCATGAATGGTTGTGGATTGTCCAGCCAATAATCGTTCACAAAATATTGCAACAACTCCTGCTTCACCATGGGAGTTCTGGCGAGGGCCGTATACGTTCCCGTATCTGAGGGCAACGTATTCAATTCCATATTCATTCAAATAGAAATGTAGTAATTTTTCTGAAGTTAACTTACTGATTCCATACGGAGACAATGGTTGTTGTGAATGCTGTTCATTCTGAGGCCCTGATTGAGGTTCTCCATAAATCGCTCCTCCAGTTGATGCAAAGACAACCTTACGTAGCCCACTCCTCCTACCAGCCTCCATTAGATTCACTAACCCTATGATATTGACTTGAATATCAAACACAGGATCTGAAACACTCCGACGCACATCCATTTGTGCTGCATGATGGATTAAGACATCATATTGCTGCTCCAAAATGATCATTGAAGCATCTTCGGAGCGAATATCCACGAAAAATATTCGCACCATATCATTGACATTTTCTTCAATTCCACTTGACAGATCATCCATAACATGAACGGTATGCCCCTTTTCAAAAAGCAAGTCAGTCACATGTGAGCCAATAAATCCAGCCCCACCAGTCACAAGAATTTTCATTAAGAACTAATTAACATTTTTCATGGTTGCCAATACACTCAATTGATCATTTCATTTATATATTTTGATCAAAGATATGAACATTATATGGGAAATTGCTCATGTCAATCATTTAGATCATCTGTACCCTAAAAAATGGACATAGTTTTTCGTCAAATGATTTAATTCCTTAAGGTATAATTGAGTATCTAATCGTCTACAACAGAGCATGAATCGGTGATCTGTCATTTACATTCGCTGCAGGAATTCATATGAGTCAACAGGGGTAGGATTCAATTACAGTGTCTGAGATTCTCTAGGATCTGCATTTGAACACTGATTAACGATGTCATACGAAAATTGATTCAGAACAAATATGCGACAACCAGCCAAAATGAATAGGTGTGTGATTACCGAACCTCACATCATTGATTAATTGAATTTTCAAAAAGCATAACATTATCCATGATCACCTTTTACCGAGTAATGCTTATATTTGTAAGGCAAACAGTTTAGTGCAACAACACGCTTACACTCATGTGATGCCTGTCATTTGCTCCATGTCTAGAATGGAAGTAATTCGTGTTGATTGTTGCATTAAATTTTCAGATCATCAAGATAGCTTGTTGTATCTCAGTCTACTCTAAAGAATTGATTGTCCGAAATACTTCTTAGAAAAACATAATGGTGTACAAATCTTTCACACGATGGATTGACAAATTTCACACTCATACTTGACTCTCCAATCACCCCTGATGAACATCAACCAAATATCTAAATTCATCAAACATTTAATCAATTTTAGTACCTCATTACTGGTGCTGTTGTTAACGGCACCAGTACTAGGTCAACAGACTCCCCTATGGAATCAAGAAGAATTCGGACATTCTGAACAGATCACTGCGGAGACTTTTTCTCCAGATGGAATGTATTATGTCTCTGGATCGGATGATCGGACAATTCTTATACGAATTGCCAGTACAGGCCAAGAAGTCAGACGCCTCACCACTGGGCATACTGGGATGATCAACTCCTTAGCGTACTCCCCCAATGGAAGCATCATTGCTTCTGCCTCCTCTGATAAAACGATTCGTCTCTGGAATTCGCTAACAGGAGTAGAAATTGGAAGCATTACAGCACATACTGCGGAGGTAACCTCTGTTGTATTTTCACCCGATGGGACTCAGTTAATTTCAGCCTCAGCTGATGAAACCATTCGTTTGTGGAATGTAAATGATCGACAGGAACTTGCTCAATTAACAGGACACACAGGAGCGGTGACTTCTCTCTCATTTGGTCCTGATGGTAATCAATTAATTTCTGGGTCAGCTGATCAAACTGTTCGGATTTGGGATATTTCAGCGAGACAGGCGATCAGAACTCTTACTGGCCATACTGATGTAGTCACCTCCGTGTCTTTTTCATCTTCCTTATCTTCCATCGCTTCGGGGTCTGATGACGGCACCATCCGTTTGTGGGACTTTAACTCTGGACGCGGATTAATTGAAGAACCCATTTCATTTCATGAGGGGCTTGTGAAAGATGTCATATTTTCATCCGATGATCGTTGGATGTTGTCACTATCGGAAAATAAGGTTTTTATGCTAACGGAATTCTCTCGATTTGGTAGAGTATCTTCGACAAGATTTCGATTTACGGGAGGAAATCCCATCAATTCTTTGAGCATTTCACCAGATAATCGGTATGCAAGCCTCGGCTCTTCAACTCAAACGCGAGGTGGACGAAAATTTGGTGCTACCTTGCTTATTGACATACCTAGGTTGCGACAGGAGGGAATGTTTGTGTTTAAGCGGTATATCGCTCCAACGCTATTGACCCATTCAGTGGCATTTTCTAATGATGGTGAACAATTCGTATCTGGATCATGGGATGGCACACTACGATTAAATGCTACACATTCAGGAGAGGTACTGCGAAGATTCAATACTATAAGTGTAAGTTCAATCATCGCCGTTGCTATCTCTCCAGATGGATCTCGGATCATTTCCGGTTCCACTGATAGTGAGAATTCGCTTCGCATCTGGGATACCAATTCTGGCAATGTCATAGATTCATTGTCTGAGAATTCTCAGGAGATTACAGCTGTGGCTTTTTCTCCAGATGGAACTCAATTTGCCACAGGTTCTACCGATGGTCGTGTGCAACTGTGGGATGTTCAAACAGGAAAAATTCTAACTGATTTGACTGGACATACAGGTCAGATTAATTCTGTCGCCTATTCGCTAGACGGTGATTTGTTGGCTTCTGGATCTGATGACCAGACAGTCCGCATATGGAATATTGACTCTTCAAGTCAATTCAAAACATTTTCTCAGCATACCCGTGAGGTCAGTTCTGTAGTATTTGCTCCCTCAGGTAATCAACTTTTGTCGGGATCTTCTGATGGGCTCATCCGCTTATGGGATATTTCATCAGAGGAAGTAGTCCAGGAAATTAGAGCGCATCGTAGTCAAATTTCTTCCATTGATATTTCAGAAGATGGGAATGAAATCCTGTCTGGGTCTTACGATGGTACAGCACGAGTGTGGAATGCATCTTCAGGGGACGAGATTAAAAGATTTGAGCATCAGGGGCAAGTTTTTTCAGTTGATATGTCCAATGATGATCAATTCGTTCTTACGGCTGGACAAAATAAGGTGTCACTGTGGGATAATAATAATCAACTGCAATTTACCTCTGAAATTAAAGACCAAACCTTTATCATTGGACAGCCCATTACACCTTTAACTTTTCCAGAAGTCATCGGTGGAGTGACCCCAGTCATGTATACTCTTTCTCCTTCAGTTCCAGACGGATTATCTTTTAATGCATCTATAAGACAATTATCTGGAACACCTACGGTCGTCACTTCCCCACAATTATTCACCTATGCTGCGACTGATTCTCGGGGATTAGATGGCCAATTAACTTTTAAGATTGCGATCATTTCAAATGTGTCCAATGATCGTGAAGCATTACCAGAAGTGTTCACGCTTGTTGGGAACTATCCTAATCCTTTCACTGAGACTACAAATTTACTCATTGATCTTCCCAGTGCGACTACGATCAATGTTGAAGTGATGGATATAATTGGAAGAATGATTATGTCCATCCCACCTACCAATCTTCAGGGTGGTTGGAGCAGATCAATTACAATCAATGGTCAATCACTTCCCGCAGGTATCTATCTATATCGGTTAACTGCACATTCGTCTTCTGGAACTTCAGTTTATACAGGTCAATTTGTTCGAATCCGATAACCGTAGTTCATGTCATTGGTTAATGTATAGCTCTTAATTCTCATCTATACTCATGTAGTGCGTTATTATTTTGCATTCTGTTATGATCAATCGTAGATGAAACAGAATTAGAAAAAGATTAAGATAGCAACATGTACAGCTCCTCTTGTGGAGTCATGTCTGTTCGCGTTAACACATCCACCAACCATTCCCGTGGATTCACACCGTGTAGAGTACAGGTATTGAGCAACGAATACAGGATCGCAGCACGCTGGCCAGCTTCATGGGAGACAGCAGAGAGGTAGTTCTTTCACCCTATGGCAATCGGTCGCACACGGTTCTCTACGAGATT
>JAPOTS010000055.1 GCA_026709065.1 Bacteroidota bacterium | reverse complement strand
GATCAATTCTGTAATCAACAGCATCACCAGTTCTTCGCCATCGTCTCCTAATTTGGCACCAGTTCCAGTACGCGCTGAGCACTCTGCTCGCCAGGCATAGCGATCAAACAGAGGTTCAAAGGCAGGTCAGAAACGAGTAGGTTGCTCTTCATAACATGTACATCATGTTTAAAAGATTTTTTACAATTTATTGTTTTTTTCAGTAAATAATCAGAATGACCTGCGATCTGATCGCGAATTCAGTGTTGATCCTCTATTCGCCTATGTCAGGATTCAGCAAGCGTCATCTTCGTCAGTGGATCCATGCCAATGGATCATGTCATATGGGTTTTCGTATAGATACCTACAATGTATAAGATGTGGTGTAATTTCGGTCAGGAAATTCAATGATTAGAACAGATTCTTGAGCTATGGTGAAGATAGATTTATCTGCGTTTCAGGAGCACAGTCTTGAAATCAAAGCATCAGATGTTGGAATATCAAATGAAAGGTTTTCAGATATCACTGTCAACGTTAAGTTGAAGAATGTGACAGATGCCATTCTTTTGACTTTGGAGATTTCGGCAAACGCACGCATGGAGTGCGATAGAACACTTAAAGAGTTCGTAGGACCTGTATCTAATCACTATGAGCTATTATTGCATTACAAACCACCAGAGTTCAACGAAGATGAACTCCTTGAAGGCCTAATACTTGATCCTAAACAAAAAATATTTGATGCAACCGAAGTGATCTATGATCTATTAATGTTGTCGATTCCTATTAGAAAAATTGCTCCTAACGCAAACGACGAAAACATTCAGACCGTTTTTGGTGCACCATCTCAGGAACCCGATGATCGATGGTCTCCGTTGCTTGATATGCGCAAAGAATTTCTCAAATAGTATTCAGATCCAAAGACCAACAGATGTTCTACTTGGAACATTGGATCACTCATTGTGTAAACTCCCTGTAACTGTGATAGATAGTCATTCTGAGTGCGAGAAAATTTTACGCCGAAAGAGGTATCTAATGATCATGTGTGTAAACAATAATTATAGTAATACTAAGGATAATGGCTAATCCAAGAAGAAAACATTCAAAATCCCGTACGCGAAAGCGCAGAAGCGTTTATTACGGAGGACTCAGTCAACCTACATTGTTGGAATGTGACAATTGTTCCGACATTAAACAGTTTCACCGGGTTTGTCCGAGTTGCGGAGTGTACCGCGGTCGTCAAATCTTAGGAAGAAGAATTGAATCAGCGTCTGTCCGAGTTCAGGACTCTACCTCAGGTTGAGATCCTCAAACGAATCACCGACTGGGTAAGCGCCATGGTTCTGCCCAAAACTTAAGGAGGGCATATGGCAATTCGCGTGGCAGTTGACGCTATGGGCGGCGACCATGCCCCAAATGAAATTGTGGAAGGTGCCGTTCGTGCACTAAAATCCTCAGAGGGACGAATCCATATTCAACTCTGTGGGCCCAAAAAGATTATTCAATCCATACTGGATACTTATGGTCCGCTTTCGGGAATTGAGATTCTACATGCTCCGCAGGTGATCGGCATGGGGGACTCGCCAGTAGCAGCGGTCCGCTCTAAGCGAAAATCGTCAATCCATGTAGGGCTTACCCATCACAAAGAGAGTTATTCAGACGCATTCATAAGTGCTGGCAATACTGGAGCTATCGGTGCAGCTTCCCTATTTGTACTCGGGCGACTCGCTGGTGTCTTTCGGCCATCAATTCCTACTCTCTTTCCTACCACTGATGGATTGTGTACGATTCTTGATGTAGGATCAAACATGGATAGCCGGCCAGAACATTTATTACAATTTGCAAAAATGGGGTCGGCATATGCACGCATCATAATGGATATTGCCCAACCCCGGATCGGGCTTCTAAGTGTCGGAGAAGAGCCTGCTAAAGGAAATGAACTCGTAAGATCAACACACGAATTATTGGTTAATGCATTAGAGTTGAATTTTATCGGCAATATTGAGGGGCGTGATATTTTTCACAAAAAAGCCGATGTCGTCGTCTGTGATGGATTTGTCGGTAATGTGATCCTCAAATTGGCTGAAAGCTTGATGACTGCTTTACCTGAAATGATTCACCAAGAATTACAAGAATTGAAACCCGATAACGCTACACTTGATCTTATCAAGACGATGCTTTCAGGACTAGCCCGCCGCTTTGACCCCGAACATAATGGGGGTGGAAGCCCTCTGCTAGGGGTAGAGGGGGAAGTGCTGATCATGCATGGTTCAGCCACCGCAGGGGCCGTAGAACAATGTATTATACTGGCGGCCCAAATCGCGAAAGCGAATTTAACCAGTGAGATCCAACGCGCATTGGTCCCCTGAAATGACATCTGTTACCATGAGTCCTGATATACACGCAGCCATCACGGCTGTCGGTCATTATTTACCAGAAACCCGCCTTACCAATCAGGATTTGATGAAACTCGTTGACACCACTGATGAATGGATCAAATCAAGGACAGGCATTGAAGAGCGCAGAATCCTTACCGGCGAAAAAAAAGGCGTTTCCTATATGGCCGCACATGCGGCTCAAGAAATCCTTGATAAGCGAGGAATTCAAGCCGACGAGATTGATGTCATCATTGTTGCAACCGTGACGGCCGACATGTCGTTTCCTGCCACAGCTTGCCTCGTTCAGGCAGAAATCGGGGCAACCAACGCATGGGGATTCGATTTATCAGCCGCATGTACAGGATTTTTGTTTGCACTCAATACGGGCGCAGGAATCATTGAGAGTGGACGAGCCTCCAAAGTACTAGTGATTGGATCTGATAAGATGAGTTCAATCACAGATTATACCGACCGCAAGACCTGTGTTCTATTTGGTGATGCAGCCGCAGGCGTTTTGCTTGAGCCTGATGCCAACAATAATGGGATTATTGATTCGGAACTCCGAATGGATGGTCATGGCTGGGAGGCCTTGTGTATGTTGGGGGGCGGGAGCCTTCATCCGGCGACGCATGACACCGTTGATCAAAAAATGCATTATATCCAACAAGATGGTCAGACCGTGTTCAAGGTTGCCGTCAAAGGAATGGCAGATGTAGCTGTGGAAATCATGGAGCGGAATCATCTAACTAGCGATGACATCCGTTTTTTGGTTCCTCATCAGGCCAATCAGCGCATCATTGATGCGGTTGCTCGGCGCATGAAATTAGATCCTGATCGTATCATGCTCAATATCTCCCGCTATGGAAATACGACAGCAGCCACCATCCCGTTATGCTTACATGATTGGGAGTTAGACCTCAATGAGGGCGACAACCTTGTCCTCGCCGCTTTTGGTGGTGGCTTTACTTGGGGAGCAACGTATCTGCGCTGGGCTTATGATTCGGTGGAGGCAAAGCATAGTGATCCATCTCTTATTGATGCGCAACAAGTTTTATAGATGCCCGATCAACAATTAGCACTTTTATTTCCAGGGCAGGGTTCTCAGATACCTGAGATGGGCAAAGACTTGTTCAGAGAGATATCCAGTTCACGTACTATCTTTGAGACTGCCGACGAGATTCTCAAATTCCCATTGACTCAATACTGCTTCAAAAGCCTTGATGAGGACCCACAGGCGTTAAAGAAGTTAACCAATACCGCCATTTGCCAGCCTGCCCTATTTACCCATTCCATTGCAATCCTCGCAGCTCTGGATTTAGCCCCCGATTTAGTGGCAGGCCACAGCGTGGGAGAATACACTGCACTTCATGCCTGTGGTGCACTTTCATTTGAGGATGCCTTAAGGCTGGTTCGTTTTAGGGGCGAGCTCATGGCGATGGCCGGGCAGGGCCGTTCTGCGGGGATGACAGCAGTCATAGGTCTATCGGGGGATACCGTTGACGCGGTATGTAGACAAATTTCGACACAACAAAGCACTGTCGTTTGTGCCAACTATAACACCCCAAACCAAACGGTGATTTCTGGAGACATTGAGGCACTTCAAGTTGCTGAGGTGCACCTCACTGAGGCGGGCGCGCGAAAGTTAATCTCACTACCGGTCAGTGGTGCATTTCACTCCCCGTTGGTTTCCAAAGCCAGAGAAGCGTTAGCTCAGAAGTTATCCGAAGTGACGATTAAGCAACCTGTATGTCCCATTTACTTGAATATGACCGCACAACCTGCTTTGGATCCTGAACATATTCGTGCACGTATGTTGGAGCAACTAACTAGTCCTGTTCGTTGGGTTCAATCGCTTCAGAATATGCCTGAAAGTCTTAAATTTATTGAAGTAGGACCAGGGCGAGTGCTCAATGGCTTGGTGCGTCAAACCCTTGGACATGGTGCTGATGTGATCTCAATCTCTTCTGCGCCTGATGTGAAGGAGTTTCTTAAAGACTGATAGATTAATGGATTTTAAAGATTCTAGAATACTCGTAACAGGAGGAAGTCGTGGTATTGGTCGGGCAATTGTTGAGGCATTTGCTAGGCATGGCGCTCGCACGGCGTTTACCTACAGAAGTAGCGCTGACGTTGCAGAGGCCTTAAAAGAGCAGGTCAAGGGATTAGCATTCCAATGCGATGCCTCAGATTTTGCGGCTGCTGAAGCAACGGTCAATGCGGCTGTTGAGCAGTGGGGAGGTCTTGATATATTAGTCAATAATGCAGGTATCACTCGAGATGGATTAGTGATGCGAATGAATGAGTCTGACTGGGATCATGTGATAACGACTAACTTAAAAAGTGTTTTTAATTATAGCAGGGCTGCTTCGCCTACGATGATGCGACAGCGCTCGGGTCGCATCATCAATATTTCATCGGTGATTGGTCTGACTGGCAATGCTGGTCAAGCAAATTATGCTGCGTCAAAATCTGGGATGATCGGCTTCTCAAAAAGTTTAGCCAAAGAGGTGGCTGCTCGAGGCGTGACGGTGAATGTCATTTGCCCTGGTTATGTCGAGACCGATATGACAAATACAATTCATAAAAAAATCAAAGAACAAATCATGAACGCGATTCCTGTTCGTCGTTCTGCAATGCCGGAAGAAATAGCAGCCTCTGTATTATTTTTGGCATCGCACGATGCTTCTTACATCACAGGTCAAGTGATCGCCGTTGATGGCGGCCTAACGATGTAGCCAGTGAGTAAGTCATTTACCACAAGTCTGGATTTTTCTTCCCGCGCTCAGCAAATCAGCAACGAGTCAGCAGCTGAGCGTATTTTTTCTGAGGTTAATTCGGAGGCTCCCACAGCAACCCCCGAATCCCTCGGACAAGGTGCGAGGTCTGCATTTGATAAGAGTGGTTGGCCTGGCTTGATGCCAGTTCAGGCCCATGCAATTCCATGTATGGCCTCTGCAGAAGACCTGATTGTACAATCACGCACGGGTTCTGGCAAGACGGGTGCCTTCTTGTTGCCCCTTTTTGATCTCATTGATCCTAAACTTCGTGCTACACAAGCCTTGATCTTGACTCCAACCAGAGAGTTAGCAGGCCAGATTCATAGTGAGTTGAATCGAATCAACCCATCTCCCGACACGTTGCGCGGTGTTTTGATTTATGGTGGAGTAGGATACAAGCGACAGAGAGATAGACTTTCACAAGGATGTCAAATTGTAATAGGCACACCTGGTCGAATTTTAGATCACTTGGAACGGGGTACTTTTAAGCTTACTCAGCTGAGAGTATTTATTCTTGATGAAGCCGATGAAATGCTCTCAATGGGCTTTTACCCAGCCATGGTTGACTTGAAGTCTTATCTGCCTGAGAAGCGGCAGTCCTGCATGTTCAGTGCAACCATGCCGCCAAAGGTACGACGATTGGGAAAGGATTTTTTGAATGAACCTCGGTTTTTAGGACTCAGCGAGGACGGGATCAGTGTCGCAACCATCGATCATCGTGTTTATGCAGTGGTTGATCCGATGGAGCGCGCACGTGCTTTATCCAGACTCCTTGAATTTGAGAATCCTGACTCAGCAATCATCTTCACCAATACACGTCGAGATGTTTCATTTCTTTCAGATTTTCTAAGTAATTACGGATTCAATATTGGCGCTATCAGCGGTGACTTTTCACAGGCTGCTCGTGAGAGAGTCATACGGCAATTGAGACAAGGGAAGCTCCGCTTCTTGATTGCAACCGATGTAGCGGCGCGTGGAATTGATATTTCGGAGTTGAGTCATGTGTTCCAATATGATGTACCTTTAGAGTCAGAACTATATATTCACCGCACTGGCAGAACGGCGCGGGCTGGGAAGGCAGGTGTTGCTATCACACTTGCTACATGGGAGGAGGAATCGCGGCTCACTGCCATTGCACATCGATTTGATATACGAATGGAAAAACGATCATTACCCACCCCGGAGGAAGTTGCTGCACGTACAGCTCAGCGAATCACTGTCGTTCTTGAGCAACAGTTAAGAGGAAAGAGCAACATAGAGCGTGAGCGTTTGTCTCAGTTTGTGCCGATGGTAAAAGCGTTAGCAGAGGAAGACCCCGAATTAATCGCGATGCTTGTTGATGAATTAAATCAGGTTCGTATGAATCCAAATAAACAACCCCAGACACCGAGGTCAAAAAAGAACAAGTCAAGAAGAAATAAAGGAAGAAGGTAATAAGTGATGAACAACTCTTATACGCAAACCAAAACTTCTAATTGTCGTTGACGAAGAAAGTAACTGACGCTTGACACTCATATATAATTCCCAAGTAGATAGCACTAAAATCATGGGGAGTCGTAGTCGTTCAAATTGGTGCATTAAGCATCGGTCTTATTTCGGTGTCGTCAATCCAGTGAGATATTAGATTGAAGTCATACAAGACAGACAAAAACACCAGATTACAAAGAGATCTCAGTGGGCGGTGAGGGATTTGAACCCCCGGCCTCCTGCTTGTAAGGCAGGCGCTCTAAACCAACTGAGCTAACCGCCCAGAGCGGGAAACGGGAATCGAACCCGCGACCTTCAGCTTGGGAAGCTGACGCTCTACCGATTGAGCTATTCCCGCAATGGAAGCAAAATACTGATTAAGTGCGTTAAAGGACAAATATAAGGTTAAATTTGCATTTAGAATGCATTCAATTTGTCAAGAAATTGACAACTTATGAAAATTGAATCTGATTCATTAAAAATATATTTCTATGAAACGCACATATCAACCCAGTCGTCGGAAACGTCGCAATAAGCATGGGTTTCGTTCAAGAATGGCCGACAAAGATGGTCGCAATGTGTTGGCACGCCGCCGCCGTAAAGGTCGCAAAAGCCTGACAGTGAGTGATCGTTACGTAGGCAAATAGTGAATGACCAAAGGTGCTGACCAACGCTTCACGCGTTCAATGCGACTCAAGCGGCGGCGTTTAATTGCACCGCTTTTTGACCGAACAAATAATGGTATCAGATCTGTAGCCTCTGGAAGCATCAGAATCCTGTTTCGTTTTGTTCCTCAAAATGAGACTGGTGTGGTGACACCAGTTCAGATCGGATTTGCACCCGGCAGATGCAAGAATTCCGTTCAACGAAATCGGCTCAGAAGGCAAATGCGAGAATTCTGGCGAATAAATCAACACGTTGTCCCAACCCATCAATTCCCAGATGATCAAACATTGACACTGATGGTTCTTGCTCGCGGTGCTCATCGGACAAAAGACGTTACGTCTGATCTCTTGAAGGCGATGTACCTTTTACATCAATCAATAAAAAAGAGGGACTAACCCGTGGATCGAAATACAGTAACTGCAATTATTCTTTTAGCTGGCATCATGATTGTCTGGATGATGCTACTCCCTACCCCTGAGGTTCAACAACCGACCGAGGAGTTCACTGAGCCACTCGTTGAAGAGCAACCTGAAACTTACGAGCCAGAAAACTTTAATGCGCCACTGATTGCTGACACATTGGTTGCTAGTCTCAGTGTCGATTCCCGAGAGATTCTTATTGAAACAGATCTTTATTCTGCACGCCTATCGGAACTTGGAGCAACCCTCATAGGTTTTGAATTGAAAGAATATTTCAAGTATGATCAGATCAGTAGGGTTCAACTGATTGATACCACGACAAAAGGTGCATTGAGCGTAGGGTTTCAGACTCCTGAAGGTCGAAATTATGATACGCGTTCTATCCCATTTGTACAACGTGAATCCGTTGATATAATTGATGCGACCGTAGATCCTGCAACAGTCATATTTGATGCCACTATCGGATCGGGTAGACTACAGCTCACCTATACATTTATTCCAGGAGATTATGAGATCGGATTAGCCATCGCTCACTACAATGCCGCGGGATTTCAAACCGACGAGGGCTATGAGTTAGTATGGAATGGGGCGATACCATTTAGTGAAGATGTAGACTACCGAAAAGAGGAAGTGAACAAGGTTGGTGCTTATGCCCGCAGTGGGAGTGATGTAGAAGGCATCAATGTGCAAAGGGATGAATTCCCTGATCGCACATTACGAGGAAATGTGTCCTGGGTGGGTGTCAAAAACAAGTATTTTGGAGCCGTAATTATAGCTGATAAGCCAGCCAGAGAAGCCGAATTGCTTGGCGAACGAATTGGAGCGGTTGATGACCCCGAGGTCGGGGTTGATTTCAGGGCTAGTATGTTTGTAGGACAGCCAAGTGAATCGCCCGATTCATTTCGTTTATACTTAGGTCCACTTGAGTATACAAAGATCAGCCGGTATGAAGGGGTTTATGGAATGGTGGATTATGGTTGGGATGCATTTGAGTGGATGACTCGTCCTCTTGCTATTGCTGTCTTCATTCCCGTATTTGGGATGCTCAGTGGATTAATTGATAATTACGGCTTAGTGATCATCCTCTTTTGTTTCTTGATCAAGTTGGTTCTGCTCCCCTTGACACTCAGCTCATATAGAAGCATGGCCAAAATGCGTGAGCTGCAGCCTAAAATGATGGAGATCAAGGAAAAGTACTCGGATAACCCCCAGAAGCAGCAACAGGCAACCATCAAGATGTATCGTGAGTCGGGGACTAATCCACTGGGAGCCTGCCTGCCGATGTTGCTACAATATCCAATCATTATTGCGTTGTGGCAGTTTTTGCAACAGTCCATAGAAATAAGACAGAAAGGATTTTTATGGGCTCCTGACCTATCTGCTCCAGATGTGATTTTGAATCTGCCGTTTACGATCCCATTTTATGGAGATTTTGTGGCTGGCTTTACCATACTCATGGGCTTATCAATGATCGTACAGATGCGGTTACAGGCAACGCCTGCATCAGGGCCCCAAGCGAAGATTTTCATGTACATGATGCCTGCAATGATCTTTGTGATCTTCAACCGTTTACCGTCAGGCCTCAGTCTATATTATTTCTGTTACAATGTGTTTTCGGCTATTGCGCAGCAGTTCATCAACAGATCTATTAAGAATAAAGCGGATCAGCCGACTGTCACAACAAAAAAATCTAGTGGTTTTAAGCCAGTGAAAGGGATTGCAGATAAGAAATCAAATAAAGGAAATAAACGCAAGTAGAGCTACTTTTTGGGAGTTATTATCATAGGGCTAATTTGCAAATTCCATAAATTATTGTGTATTTGCAGTGTTAGTTTGGGCTAATGATGCCAGCAATTTAACCGGTGTATTAATGGACTGCGAGGAGCGTTTTCGAAGGAACTTTTCGAACCCGTCAAAGGATTTTTGAGATTGTTACTTATAGATATAATCTCCTAAAAATCCATGAAGATGAGCCATTTGCACGCTATAATCCTTTCATTCTCAATCGTTGCATCGGTAGTTGGCATCTTCTTTTTGGAGCTCTTTCTTTAGGTACTACACGGCGAGCAATACCCCTGACCCATCCTTGCCTCAATGGTGTCTAATTCACAGCACATACCGTCATTTTGATCACCACCATCGGCAGAGGATGATGCAATGAGTTTTCCCTCAATAAGGATTTACGGAATAGATCACACCCCTGGCCTGTAGGCCTGATGTCTTTGATGCTCATAGAGGGTTCAGCGGTACGGGTCACATTAAATATATTGTGCGCATGGGCAGGCGTATGTGGAGGATATTCTCAACCAATGTTGGAGATTTTGACAGTGAACACACGGGCAAGATAAGAAAGATTAAGACATTACATTCGGCAGATGTGCCTATCTTTGAGCTCCATCCATTGATCGCCAGGGCTCAATACAAAGCGGAGGCTGAAAACCCAATAGCAACGAGGTACCCGTGAGCACTTGAACTAAAATATTTCTCCGAGGGCCAGCAAACTGGGTCATTCTTATAGGATGCTCATAATGAATCATCGTATTCCATAGAACAAACTGAGGTTCTACCATGTTTTGTGTGGAAACGATTGATTTTGGTTGTACCACATTTATTTTTCATACAAGATACATTTATAGAATCCTTGTTGCTTCACTTACTAAATTAGGATCTCGCTGGCTATTCAATGTGGAAATAGATAGGAGGCTACATCTAGTAGATGTTTATGTATTGAGTCTACAATGCATTATTAATCTACTGTCCAATGGGCAGAGAAAATGACGGAAAAATCAAAGAGATCAAAACTATTGGGAGAGGATACAGAAGATTGAGAACCTCCGCGTTGCTATTCTCTTCAGCTGCGGAGGTTTGGACCTGCACCCACAAATATCGTGATAGAACCTAAAAATGAAATCACAGAATTAATTTGTTGCTCTATCAAATTTGGTGAAGACATGAATTGCTAGTCAGCTACTTGCAGATGCTCCTTCAATTGATAAACTACCGTCTCATCTAAATCACTCAAGTGAATCGTTCCAGACTCAATATGATGTAGAACTTTTGATAAATCATCATCAAATTCTTGAATCATCTGAATTTCATCACTTGAGACCTCTCGATGTACTAAGCGTAATTGTTCTATCTCCTCAAGAGATGGGTAATCAAATTCAAGATCAAACCCTTTTGAATTCAATTGTTCAAACTCTTCTTTAAGTTTTTTCATGTCATCGCCATAACCAAGTACTCTGACCCACGCTTTGCTCCGAGTTATCGCTGTAAACAGCTGGTTCCGAGCCCTAGATAGATTGAACCTATTTGAACTTCCTGAATGACATTCATGGGCATTAATGACATAGACCATTCCAGCTTCATTTCCTTTCGCACGGTGTACACCAGTGAAGGTGACAGAGTCTCTATTTTTATAGAATATATCTGGAAAACTATCTACTCCAGCAAGATGGTTGTTAATGCCCATTTCTAAGAGCCGTGCACGAGCCTGTCCCACATTATTGCGTGTGGTTCTGGGGTCTGGATTGATGACCATTATGTCCTCATACCGAAGTTCATCTATTTCAAGATTTTCTCGTATTTCGTTGATCAACCATTCTGTTTGTTCTTTCTGATCTCTAAAACAAATGAACTGTATGAGATCTTGAATTGGAGAGTGGTCTGCAAGAAATCTGGGGCTTGAATCTTCTGTTCTGTGTAAAATGATGTGATTACCATGAATCAAGTTACCTTTTTTCACACGGTAGCCAACATCTTTCCAGAAATCTGGATGATCAAACATTTGAACTAGGTTTGATGTGACGTCACTCTTTACCTTCCTATAGATCCCAAATCCAAGTGCGTGGGCCGTAGTGAGTAGAGGCCCAGAATTGCGATAACATTTTTCTAAAATAATATCATTCCCAGGTGATTGATCAAATGAAACAACTGGATCCCCCGACTGGTCTTTTCCAAAAATAATCTCTGGTGAAGGTAACGACTCATCAGAAAGGTTCTGTAAATCATCGTATGCATAAATAAGCATCTTCTTATCATTGAGCAATTGATAACAGATTTGAAGAAACTCTGCGGGAAGATCTTGTGCCTCATCTACCAAGATCACATCGTAGATCTGTTTGTATTCCCGACAACTTTGAAGTGCATTAGCACATGCACCCGAAAACTCCGTTCCCTCCCCAAAATTCTTAGCGGAATGATAGTCATGGTAGTTCACATCATGGATCATGCAGAAATGGCTGTAGATTCCTTTATTGTCCGATCTTGGAGAGCCCCACCCATGCAATAGTTCTATTTTGCTCCAGTCGGGCTCTTCATACCTCAGTGCGCTAGTAAATCTTCTAATGAGTTGCCGAAAATGCCCTTTCAGAGAGCGGGTGTAGAAAGTAACAGCAATTCTCCAGTCAGGATTTTGGACATGAAGGTAAGCAGCCTTCATGGCCAAAACGATCGTTTTTCCCGAACCTGCTAGACCGCGTATGCGCTGAACCCCTTCAACTGTTTCAATTGCTGCTCTATTTTGTTGTTGATCCAGTGTAGCGATTGACTTTTCTAATCGTATGAGTTTAGCTCCCCTTGATTCGGGGTTCTGAACATTGCTCCTTTTTGTATTTTCTCGAATAAACGAAACATTCTGAATCACTGATAAAACCTTTGAGTAAATTTTCTCATAACTATCATGTCTCCAACCCTCAAATTGATCTAATCTTTCTTGAAGCAATTCTTCAGAGTTTGCAATCAGATGTGCGTTATTCTTCAACTTGGTCGTTAACCTCTCTGGTATAGCTGGTCCGAATGAAATCGTCTGAATGGGGACCAGAAGTTCTCTTCCCTTCATCAGCTCGCTATTGGTTCGTAGAAGAGACTCAAGTTTGTTGGCGGAATCGTCTTGTCGTGAACAATAATCCTGTTCGGATTCACCTTCAATCAGATCAATGATCACAATACCCTTCTCTTTGCAAATCAGTAGAGCATCAATAGTGTAGGCACCTTTTGTTGTTGGGATGGTTGGGTGTCCGATAAATAATAACCCATTGACTGACAGAGAGGACAAGCATTGAACTAATGTTTTTGCAACAACGGGTTTTTTACTAATCCCTCTTATAATTTTAATACCCATTGATTAATTGATGGCTGAGATTCAAGTGTAAAGTACTACACATATCTGAACCAATCGTTTGAAAGAAACAAACACATTTGAGTCATTGCTTTGAGATGGAAATCCATTATCATTGTCATACCATATGGATACAGTTTGACCGTATGGTCAGACAACATGGGCAATTGGATTTCAGAGAAAAAATTTGTACAATTGTCTGATCGCTAACCGAAAAAAGTCATTCAGATAGACATGCTCACAATGCCGATAACACAAAAATAATGGGGGTTTTCTTTTCAATGTGTTTTACTTTGTAATGATCGCTTCCTGTAATTCTCATGAGGAACACTGGGTGTTTCTTGGTTCGTATAGTAGATCCAAGAGAGGCCTTTTTCATATCTGGGATCACACATGATTCATCCAATAGGTCGTTAATTCGCACATATATTCCATTAGGTATACTTACTTAGGAAGTATTGATCCGAGACAACTCACTAGTGATCAATTAGATCAATGTGAGCAGATTTTCAAGAATTTTGTACCCGAGACTTTCTAACAGCAAATGAAGCCTATCGTGATAATTTGCGAATTGAACTTGATCGTGTAGTTATGGTCACCTTGTTGAAAATAGATCAAGGGTTACTTGAACATCTTGCCCTCCTTCGCACACAATGGTGTCACGAACCCAGCGTTCATGGAAGAAAACATACAAAACCTGTATCTTGATGTGTTTCCGATAAATAGTTTATGTAGAATCCGACAGCAGAAACTAATCAAATGCTTAGTGAAAAGTTAGAAAAATCACCAATACTTCTATCATGAACGAAAAATATCCATCACCTTACTCTGACGGAGATAGAGGTATTGGGGCAGCGCGCCATTTCCATGGGCGGACACACATCCTTTCCCCACTTCGTAAACTCCTTGCAGAAGCCAAGGATGCTGGACATGGGGGCAAAACTCTTCTTGTTGAAGGTCCTGGTGGCTCAGGTAAGGTTGCACTATTGGATCAATGTTGGAAGATAGGAGCCAGTATGGGCTGGAAGCCGATTGACATTTCATGGGAGTCCCTATGGAATCCAGACAGTCTCAGTGCTCAGATTACGGATGAGTATGTAAGTGACTATTACACGATCATTCATTGAAATTCAAAGACCCAGTCCTAGACGCACTGCGAACAGGAATTACGGCCAAGTTCTTTGCGCGCAAAATGGACGAGCTACTCGCCAGTAGTACCACTCCGCTTCTACTACTCTTGAGCAAGGCACATTACATCTCAAAGATGTTACCACCCAGTATGGCTTCTGTAATACGGCAATTTCTCAACCGCATTGAGGCGGGTGAGCTCGCAAGACCGGTCGTTTTTATCTCGACTGGAAATCCACTAACCCATATAGCCTTTCAAAAAGCAGGGTACACTTTCGCTCCCAATAACATCATGGATATTGGATACCTCAGTCAAGACGAAGAGAGGGCAATCATTCGCGACTGGATGGTTAAAGATGCGAATGCTCTGGGCGATACGAGCGAATGGGAGGATGCATTGATCAAAGAAACATGTGGGTTTCCACTTTTCACCAGCTCATACGCTCGCCATGCCGCTGAGCATTTGCAATCCTATGGCAGTGTCATGACAGATGCGGGACTACGGGAGGTCCTGTCCGAGGGGAGCAAGTCTATAGAATTCCATATTAATCACTACGTGTTTGGACATTCAATGCGCGTGAGTGTCCTACTTGAATGCATCCGCAAGTCATCCCCCAACCCGTATCTGTACAAACCAGATGTCATTGATGCACTGATGAACTCATTCTGTGATCGGAGTGAGGCAGAAAAAGCTTTTGACAGCTATGTGCAGTATGGTGCTCTTGTAGAGAGCGAACATGGGTCATATGCGCTGTCGCAATTGATGTGTCATGCGATGTCGCGGGTGATGCCTGATCCACCATTCAGACACAATAGGTCATGAATATCCTACGACCACAATGGGAGAGATTCTTCAAACATACCGCTAAGCGCAATAAATCACCTGAACCTTTCATCCTATGATATCATTACCAAAAATATCGCGATGTTTGACTACTTGTATTCCTGTGTCCTGAAGAATCTCAATGAAGTTATTACTATCAAGACATTCGTCTACGTAGAACTTGGAATATCTAATGCGTGGCATAAGTGATTGCATCCTCAACACAGGCAAGGGCAATCCCGTACCCATCCGCTATATATTTCAATGATTCTCCACCTTCAAACCTCTCTAAGATAATACTAACAGCTATACCAGTACCAGTGATAGAAGGTTGTCCAAACCGAATCATAGGATCTGTCCAGACACTCTTCCTTGCTCCCTGCCCCCCGATCCAAGGATACAGTATATCAGGTAGTGATCCGTTACTAAACCTGAGCCTATTGATGTACTTACCGATTAACTCAAATGATTCTACTTGTCCATGACGTGTCGCATTGAGTAAAATATTTTGGGCATGCTTAAAAGACACCTCAGATCCAACGCGGATTCTCTGATCAATTAACGGATATGATATATTTAATTTGTCTCAAAGATAACTTGATGCCGCCCGAATATTGGAAAGAGGAATATCCAAAAAATTCTCATATAGTTGATCGCAAAAGCCTCTGAAAGTTGCAGAAAATTTAAATCCGATGGGGGTTCACATTAGATATCAAAGAGTCCGAGTTATCGTTATGCAACAAAGATACAGAGTTGAATAAGGCATTCTCAGAGCATCAGAAACGCGTTTACGAGAGTATAAGGGACGCTCCCGTGCGGGGGGAATACCACCAGAAATCATAAGTATACCAGATAGGTAACGTTAATAATTAACTTGTGAAGGTTCATTAAAGTTAATAGTTAATGCAACAATAATGAATATAAATAAAAAAATTTATTAGGCTTTTAAGAATTTGATCAATTCAGTGTAACTATAGATCTAGAAATTTCTATGCTGAAAGTTTTCCGTTGACGACAAAGGTTATGAGTACTCAGCGTTGACGAGACATCCAATCTTAGTGAAGGCTTTTGAGTGTTTCAACATCACAGCCATCTGACGAATATATAGATAGCTAATACTAAGTGCACTTTTCGGGCTAATCTAACTTTAAACAAGTGAATTCATTGGAAATTAACCAAAGAAATAGGAGTTAAAGGCTAAAATATTGATCTTTTTCTGGACATGATTTGGTAAGAATTGATCTTTGTGACATAATGGAAGTATGTCTATTATAATGCTTGCACTGTTTAAAAATGATTGAAATCACACACCGATTCAGTCATCGGTTTCAATAAATAGCTTCTCTCTACAAAATCTAAGGATGCGCTCCCATGACACCATTGCTGCAATTGCAACAGCACCAGGGCTTGCAGCACTCTCACTGGTTCGTGTTTCTGGCCCAGATGCCATTCCAATTGCATCTGCATGCTTTTCCGGGAAGATGCTACAAGAAGTCGAATCCCATACCGCCCATGTTGGGCTATGGGAATATCCTAATGCATCTAAGATTGATAGGGTTGTTGCAACCGTTTTCCGATCTCCCAGAACTCCAACAGGTGAAGACTTGGTTGAAGTGACCTGCCATGGGGGGGATTATGTTGCTGCCTTAGTGCTTGAAAGCTTGATTGACCAGGGGGCTCGCCTCGCATCTCCTGGAGAATTTACTCAGAGAGCTTTTCTCTCTGGAAAAATAGATCTCACTCAAGCCGAGGCTGTTGCTGAATTGATTCACTCCACCAGCACACAAGCCCATCAAGTCTCTCTCTCAGCATATGAAGGTCATTATTCCAAAGAGCTTGAAAAACTCAGGACAGCCATCCTTGAACTATGCGCTCTCGCTGAACTTGAGATAGACTTTACTGATGAGGATGTTGAGTTTGCCGATCGTGGACAAATTAAAACCTTGATTGACAACACCCTCATCAAAATTGAGGATTTATTACAGACGGTAAAACTTGGGATGGTTGTACGAGAGGGAATCCGAGTTGTCATCGCTGGCCCGCCCAATGCAGGAAAGTCTACGCTTCTTAATAGTCTATCAGGTCGTGATAGAGCCATCGTAAGTCCAATGCCAGGTACAACTCGGGACACCCTTGAAGTTGATTGCGAACTTGGGGGGCTACGGTTTCGGTTTATTGATACAGCAGGACTGCGGCAAACCTCAGATACGATAGAACAGGAAGGCGTTCAGCGGGCACAGAGTGTAATGGAGAAAGCCGACATTGTGGTTTACGTCTATGATTTGCTAGCTGGATTAACTAAAGAGGATACCACAGTACTCAACTCACTTCATGATAAATCAGTCATCATTGTAGGAAATAAGGTGGATCTCATTTCAGAGCCGGTCACCATCCATGGTTTACAATTAAGTGCGAAGAATGGACTTGAGGCACTTGAACCTCTGATTCATTTGCTTCTTGAGCAAGCAAAACAGGATTTTGGAACCGCAGATGCTGCAAAGACAGTTACCAATGCGAGACATCAATCCCATCTCAAAAATGCATATCAAGCACTCCAGAGTGCAAAGCAAGCCCTCAAGTCTAATCAGCCCCCAGATATTTTTTCTATTGATTTACATGGTGCAGCAAGAGAGCTTGGGTTGATTACAGGCGCGATCACCAACGAAACCATTTTAGGGGCTATCTTTTCAAGGTTTTGCATTGGTAAATAATCTAGATGTTTTCAAAATTTGATGTAATCGTCGTTGGGGGTGGGCATGCCGGGACTGAGGCTGCTGCTGTTGCCGCTCGAATGGGTGCGCAGACGCTGTTGATCACGATGAATCTTGAAGCAATCGGTCGAATGTCCTGTAACCCAGCCATTGGGGGTATCGGCAAAGGACATATTGTACGCGAAATTGATGCGCTGGGAGGAATTATGGGATTGGCTGCAGATGCGGCAGGAATTCAGTTTAGAATGCTCAATCGACGTAAAGGTCCTGCCGTCTGGGGACCACGCGCTCAAACAGACAGGATTGAGTATGCAACATTTGTGCGAGCGCATTTAGAAAGCACATCAGGTTTATATATGCGTGCAGATATGGTAACCCGCTTAGAAGTAGAAGACGGTCGGGTGACTGGAGTTCAAACCCGCTTAGGAAAAATCTACAATGCACCTACGGTGATCCTTACAAATGGCACCTTCATGAATGGATTAATTCATGTTGGTGAACGTCAGTTTGGAGGGGGGCGAATGGGAGAGCGCCAAAGCACAGGACTTACTGGTCAATTGCATGATCTTGGCTTTGAGAGCGGCCGGCTTAAAACAGGAACACCCCCACGTATAGACGGTCGAACGATTAACTATTCTTCGGTCACTCCACAATTAGGTGACCCAGAGCCAATGCCATTCTCGTTTATGACAGATCAACTTACAGATTGTCAGCTGAGCTGTTACCTGACGTGGACAAATCCATCGGTTCATGACACTTTGCGGCACGGATTTCATAGGAGTCCGATGTTTGCAGGACGAATTGAAGGCACTGGCCCAAGATACTGCCCCTCCATTGAGGATAAAATTGATCGCTTTGCCTCAAAGGATCGCCATCAATTATTTTTGGAACCAGAGGGTCGTAGAACCACTGAAGTCTATGTAAACGGATTTTCAACCAGCCTGCCTGAAGACACTCAGGAACAAGCCCTACGCTTAGTGCCTGGATTAGAGCAGGTTCATATGCTCCGCCCAGGCTATGCGATTGAATATGACTATTTTCCTCCGCATCAACTTCAGTATTCTCTTGAAACTAAACACATTCAAGGGTTGTTTTTTGCAGGACAGATCAATGGTACCACAGGCTATGAAGAGGCAGCTGCCCAAGGCTTAATTGCTGGAATCAATGCCGTGCTAATGATCAATGAACAGTCTCCAATCATTCTTCACCGCTCCCAAGCCTATATAGGAGTTCTGATTGATGATTTGATTGCTAAAGGGACAGATGAGCCGTATCGCATGTTCACATCAAGAGCCGAACACCGCATGCTTTTGCGGCAAGATAATGCAGATGAGCGCTTAACGCCTCTGGGAAAACAGCTTGGATTAGTGTCCGAAAAGCGCTATCAGAGGATGAAAATTCGTAGCGAGGCGGTCAAAGCAACGATCACTAAATTGTCAGAGTATACTCTCAAACCTGAGATATGTAACCCTTATTTAGAGCAAGTCGGGACTAGCCTTATCAGTGAGCCAGTGAAAGCGATTCAGATCGCACGGAGGCCAGAGGTCAATCTAAAACAACTTCTTCAATCTGCAAACATTACTCACGAAATCCTGACTCCTGCCCCAGGAATGGAGCCTGTAGAGCATCTATCAGAAATTTCAATCAAATATGCAGGATATATTGAAAGGCAAGAAGAAGAGGCCAAAAGGATGCTTACAATGGAAAATCATAAATTTCCCAAAAACTTCAATTTCTCGGAGGTCCAAAATATAACGATTGAAGCCCGAGAAAAATTGAGCAAAATCCAACCCGAAACCATAGGACAAGCATCAAGAATCAGCGGGGTTAGCCCTGCTGATATTTCTGTATTAACCGTCTTAATGGCACGCTGAATCAGGATCAAGATGGCCAGCAGATGCACACCGTTCCACGTGAAACATGTTACCATTAAACCTTCTCAACAAGAGAAATTGTTAGCCTTTGGGGGTTTATTGCATACCTATAACCAACGTATTAATTTAGTCTCTCGTCGCACAACCAAGAGTGGCATCACTGCACACATTCAAGAGTGTCTGGCATTTGTAAGCGTTCAATTTCCATCGGGTGCTTCGCTTACAGATTGGGGCACTGGAGGTGGATTGCCTGCGATTCCAATTGCGATCATGCGTCCAGATGTGACCATCCATGCCGTTGATTCAGTCCAAAAAAAGATATTGGCCATTAGGAGCTTCAAGCGTGAATTGGATCTCCCTAATTTACTCCCATGGCATGGACGCGCCGAATTGTTTTCAGAGATGGTTAATTATAGCGTGTCAAGAGCAACGACCCGTTTAGTTCGATTGTGGCAATGGCATTCTCGAGTTGCAACCCAAAACGGCGCACTCTATTGTATGAAAGGTGGAGATATATCCGAAGAGCGAAGTGCACTTGAGATGAGCTACCCTACGGTTGAAGTTAAACAGATACCGATACCAGAGACCCAGAAGATGCTACTTCAGGTGAAGCAAGTTTTGATGTGATTTCAAAGAGGAACGTATGGGCTATTTTCAGTGTTGAGACATTCTGAATGATCATGCGCATCATCCCTGCCTTAGATTCTTTGAGGATGTATGAATATTTGATGTCCTCTACTGCATCTAACAAGAGAGGGAAGAGTTCGGAGTAGAAATACTGATCCGCGCTGTTTTTTGGAAGTCTCAGAAATAAGCGATGATTGCGATATGATATTCTTGGAAGACGCATGCGCTGCCCCATTAAGCGGATATTGGCTCCATACATCAGATGACGGGCTGCCTCTGGTAAGGGCCCAAATCGGTCACGGAGTTCCGCTTCTAATTCATCAAGTGCTTGTTTGTCTGGTGCCTCTCCTATTCGGCGATACAAAGACAACCGCTCAAGATCATTCGTAACATAAGGTTTTGGCAAAGAGGCACTGACATCAAGGTCAATGATTGTATCCTCAGTGTGAGGCAAATCTATATCCCTAAACATCTCGGAAAAGTCTTCATTTCTTAATTCACGAACGGCTTCATCCAACATCTGATAATATGTATTAAGCCCTAAATCAGCGATGAACCCACTCTGTTCACCACCAAGGATGTTACCTGCTCCCCGAATATCTAAATCGCGCATAGCAATTTGAAAGCCACTGCCGAGATCACTGAATTGTTCAACGGCCTGTAACCTTTGGCGTGCATCCCTGCTCAGAGAATGAATTGAAGGGAGTAGTAAATAACAAAATGCTTTTCGGTCACTGCGCCCAACACGACCGCGTAACTGATGAATTTCTGCGAGACCAAATAGGTGAGCCCGATCAATGATAATGGTATTGGCATTTGCAATGTCAAGACCATTTTCGACAATAGATGTACTCAGTAATACATCAAACTTATGTTCCACAAAGTCAGTCATCACGCCCTCAAGTTCATGGGCAGGCATGCGCCCATGACCGATGCGTATTCGAACACCAGGGAGTAGATCTTGAAGCCGCGTCATCAGGTCTTCTATGGACGCTATACGATTATGAATAAAAAATACCTGCCCCCCACGATTGATTTCAAATAAAATCGCATCACGGATCAGAGTCCAATCCTTGGAATGGATGTGGGTCTTGATTGGCTGTCGGTTTGGCGGGGGAGTCCCAATAATTGAAAGATCTCTTGCTCCGATGAGTGAAAATTGTAAGGTGCGGGGAATCGGAGTTGCCGTCAATGTGAGTGTGTCAACATTCACGCGCAAATGACGGAGTTTCTCTTTCATTCTAACACCAAATCTCTGCTCTTCATCAATGATTAAGAGTCCTAAGTCATTAAACTCAACATCTTTTGAGATCAGTCTGTGTGTTCCGATCAATATATCAACCTTCCCTGATTTGAGATCGCTAAGTAGTCTTCGTGCATCGGGGGCAGATACGCGCCGAGAAATCACTTCGATTCGCACTGGGAATGACTCTAAGCGTTTCTTGAATGTCATGTAATGCTGCTGAGCAAGTACGGTTGTGGGTACCAAGATTGCCACTTGTTTTTCATCCTGAACCGCCTTAAACGCCGCACGAATCGCCACTTCTGTTTTTCCGAAACCAACATCCCCACAAACAAGTCTATCCATAGGGGCAGTGTCTTCCATATCACGCTTCACAGCCTCGGCAGCCTCATACTGGTCTGGGGTATCCTGCCATGGAAAGGATGCTTCCAATTCCTTTTGCCAGATTGAATCCACTGCAAATGCGTGTCCAAGTGCAGATTTACGTTCGGCATAAAGGCGAATCAGGTCTCTAGCAATCGACTTGATTCGCTTTTTAGCACGGTTTTTAGCGCGCTCCCATTGCTCTGTCCCGAGTCGTGTAAGGGCAGGAACTTGACTATCTTTACCTGCGTACTTGCTGAGCTTGTGGAGGGCATTTACATTCACAAATAGAACATCATCATTGGCATAGATCAGCCGGACTGATTCTTGGCTCCGCCCTTTGACTTTGATGGTCTTGAAGCCTCCAAACTTACCAATTCCATATTCTTTATGTACGACAAAATCGCCGGGTTTAAAGCTTTGTAATTCTTGTAGCCGTAGGCCGCCTGAACGAGCCATCTTGCGTGCACGCGGTCGAAAATATCGCCCGAATATTTCATGATCTGTATAGACGGCGCAGCCTATTTCAGGGAGCGTAAATCCTTGATTAAGAGATGCGACGGTAAATGAGACATTAACCGAATCAATCGTATCGTCAAGGAGAGATCTGACGCGCTGTTGTTGTCCCTTGCTGTCGCAGATGATGTAGGTCAGTTGTCGGTTAGAGTCTGATAAATCTGACCGAACCATATCAATTTGCCCTCCAAACGGCGGTTGGGGGCTTCCATGAATATCAATCTCATCAACTGAGCGCAACAGAGAGGCATGAATGTGAACTCGGGGGGTTGAAGACCAAGATCGAAGCAATGTTTCCGTAGAAAGGTATCGAGATTCTGGAGCAGGGCAATCGGGGTCTAAGCGTAATTTTGAGAGATATTGTTCTTGAATCTCTTCCCATGTCGCTTTCGCATCTTCTATCATCCTTGGTTCTTCAAAAAGCATCATAATACAATTCTCAGCTGTATTTTCCAGTAATGATGTCCATGAAATCTGTTTGGAAGCATGTGCGGGTTTTGGAACGAGTCGAGCCCTCTTTAGTCGGCTGACTGAGCGCTGGTTCACTGGATCAAATTCTCGAATTGATTCAAGTTCATTACCGAAAAATTCTAAGCGCAAGGGAAGTCCACCTGTGTAGGGAAAGACATCTATAATCCCACCGCGCCATGCCATTTCACCAGTTTCCTGAACAAAGGGGACTCTTATAAAGCCCTTATCAGTAAGGGTATCAATGAGTGTATCGGGAGCAATTCGGTCCCCAGCATTGATCGTCACAGATTCTGCAAGAGTTTTTTCTGGTGCTGGCATTCGCTCAAGAACTGCTCTAAGCCCTGTAACGACGAGTGTTTGGTCTGCGGTATTGAGTTGCTGTAGAATATCATGCCGACGAACCATAGGAGCGGAGTCTTCAACTTGCTCATCGTTGTAGGGGGAAGATCCTAATGGCGGATACAAGAGACTTGGAAGTCCCAACTCTGCTATATCCCCGTGTAGTAGCCGCGCCTCTTCTGAGTCAGGAGCGATACATACAATGGAGCGACCAATCCCCCATACATGCGACAGCAAAAAAGATGGAAGAGATCCTGGGCAATTTAGCAAGACGCATTCTCTATCTCCAGTTGCATTCTGACACCATGTATAAAGCGCCTGAAATGAAGGCGCTTGGCAGACATGGGAGGATAATCTTTTTAACGGTGACTCACTCAAACCTTACCATCGGATATGTTTCACGTGGAACACTCAGGTTTTTAATCCTTTACAAATTATATTTTCAGCGCTCCGCGCACAAATCCATCTGATTTTTCCAGTCGGGCGAGGGCTTCGTTTTTGGAAACTTCAGCGAGAACCATGACGAGTGCGGTTTTGACATGACCATCAGCAGCAGCTAGTACGGTTGTAGCATCTTGATAAGATAATCCAGTTACGGTCATGACGGTACGGCGAGATCGCTGCGTCAGTTTTTCGGCTGTCATTTGTAAGTCAACCATCATATTCTGGTATACTTTCCCTAACCTTATCATTGATGCGGTTGTGATCATGTTGAGGACTAATTTCTGGGCTGTTCCACTTTTCATACGAGTAGATCCCATAATCACTTCTGGGCCTACAACGACACAGATAGCGACATCAACATCTGAGATATTGAAGTTAGATCTTGGGTTGCATGTAATAAAGAGTGTTTGACAGCCGATCTTTTTGGCTTGAGAAATTGCTCCGACGACAAAGGGTGTTCGTCGACTCGCAGCAATCCCACACACCACATCGGTTGGGCGTACTCCTGCTACAACGAGTGCATCTGCACCGTCTGAAGCGACATCCTCTGCCCCCTCCTGTGCGCGAAAAACGGCCTCTTTGCCACCAGCGATAATTCCCTGTATATCTTCCGGGGATGATCCAAATGTCGGAGGACACTCGGATGCGTCTAAAATTCCCAAACGTCCACTGGTTCCAGCACCAACATAGAATAATCGTCCGCCAGTTTTAAGGGTTGCGGTTACGATATTGACGGCTTTGGTAATATAAGGAATCTCGTCTTTTACCGCCAGTGGAACGCGCTGATCTTCTATGTTAATGATGGAGAGAATTTCTTCTACCGAAGCATCATCAATATTCAAGGAATTAGGATTACGTTGTTCGGTTATCAGGCTTTGGAGCTCATCAAACAGGGGTGGAACATCGGACATAGAAAGATCAAAGTTAAATTATATGACTAGTGAAAAGGCGGAATTACAACAACAATACTCAATGTTTAAAAGTTCTACGGAATCGGGTAAATCTATGGACGAAAATCTTGACTAAATCCAATCAAATCCATTATTCATCAATGTGTGCCATTATATACATTTAATAAGCTGTATATGTGAGAGGCTACAGAGAATTTGAGTAACAGTTCTCTAGTTAAGTGAGTCGTAGAAATGATCATGGCATAGGGTTTTCTGGGCGCTTCATCTCAACAATGCTGAATTTTTTAATTCTTAGCGTGAGCTAAACGATAATCATAGGACAAAAGGTTGAATTTGGTGATCCAACTACAAGTAGATGTAATTACATAGAAGTTACTATAGAGATCAAAGCAACCAGCCCCCTGCTTCAATGTGATGGTAGTGTTTAACCTTTTCCAAGTCTTCAAGGATGGTTAAATGATGTAAATGTTCTTCAAATCTAATCACTCTATCGTCAACTTAACAATATTTTAGTACTGGAATAAAGCAGGTCATTAAGGTCTGTGCCATCTTGATTGATGGGGCGGTTGTTGTACAGGAGGAAATCAATCTGAATAATACTTTGGCATAATTATCGTCATGCAGTTATTTCTATTGATCTTTTAATCCTAATTCTTTATATCTGTCAAGTGTTTTGTAATCAAAAGAACGTTACCTCTCGATCAGCAAATGAGAATTATCCTGTAGAGCAATACTGAAGGATTGATTGAACACTTTAATAACGTACATCACGACTAAGGATAACAGAACTTTAGCCCAGCTTCAACGGGTTCAGAAATGATTCAAAATTCATAAATTCCTAAGAACCGCCCATCAACTAATTAACTAGCCTGATCATATCAAGATTAATCATATCTCCTCCCCCCTGTTTCCATAAGATGTGACAGATACTACGATCAGGTCAAGTGGGGATTCATGCATTGAGAGAGAGTAAGATCACATAGAGATTGCTACAATAATACGCAAAAAATGGTGTAGAGTTCATGAGAGGCACTTGTGTCCATGATCGTATTACTGTAAACAATGCACTACACTGATGTGTGTCAAAATCTCGTTAAAGTGAGTTACTATGGTATCCGATGATAGATACATGATCCTTATTTTTCCTAAATGAGGTTGTTCATTTAGTTGAAACAACCCCTTTTCCATAATGGGATAATCAGTTTTTCGCATGTTATCATTATCTTTATTACAAGTAATTTCAATTTCTATGATGAGCGATTCTTAACTCGAAAGATACCATTTATATGATCAAATGGTTCAAGTTAATGGGTAATGCATTGGAAAGTATTTTAGAATAATGAATAAGAAAAAACTGACTGAGCAAGATATTCGCTCAAAGTACATCATGCCCGCTCTGCAAGAAGCAGGGTGGGACTTGATGTCACAAATTCGTGAAGAAAGCTTTACAAGAGGTAAAATTTCTGTTCGAGGTAAATCGTGTAAACGCGGACAAGGGAAACGTGCGGATTATATTCTGGACTACAAACCTGATTTTCCAATAGCGGTAATTGAAGCAAAGGACAATAATCATAGCATTGGGGATGGCATACAGCAAGCATTAGAGTATGCCAAATTATTGAATCTTCCATTTGCATTCTCTTCAAATGGGGATGGTTTTTTGTTTCACGACTGTACTGGAACAAGTAAAACTATTGAAACTACTCTAAAAATGAATGAATTTCCATCACCCGATGACCTATGGGATCGTTATCGTATGTGGAAAGGATTAGACGAGAGTAGTGAGAAAATCGTTCTTCAGGATTACTATCACGACATTAGCGGTAAAAAACCTCGCTACTATCAGACGGCAGCTATAAATGCTGCTACTGAGGCAATTGCTAAGGGGCAGAACAGAATTCTGTTGGTTATGGCTACAGGTACTGGAAAAACCTATACTGCCTTTCAAATCATTTGGCGACTATGGAAAACACAACGAAAAAAAAGAATTTTATTTCTTGCTGATCGTAACATACTCATTGATCAAACTAAGACGAATGATTTTCGGCCTTTTGGTGGAAAAATGACTAAGATTAGGCGCCCTATTGATCCATCTTATGAGATCTATCTTGGTTTATATCAAATGCTTACAGGTCATGAAGAAGAAAGAAAAGCCTATAAAGAGTTTTCAAAGACTTTCTTTGACTTGATCGTAATTGATGAATGTCACCGCGGAAGTGCTGCCGATGACTCTGCATGGCGAGAAATTCTTGAGTATTTCTCATCTGCTACCCAAATTGGACTTACTGCTACACCTAGGGAGACGAAATATGTCTCTAATATTGAATATTTTGGAGACCCCGTTTACACTTACTCTCTGAAACAAGGGATTGAAGATGGATTTCTGGCTCCCTATAAAGTAATTCGAAGTCATATTGACATTGATCTGGAAGGGTATAGACCTGAAGAGGGTAAGGTTGATATCTATGGAGAACTCGTTGAAGATAAAGTCTACGATGTAAAAGACTATGACCGTACCCTTGTGATTGCTGAACGGGACAAAGTAGTTGCCAGACGAGTCACTGATTTTCTGAAAGAGAGCAGAGATCAATACCAGAAGACCATTATATTTTGTGTAGATCAGGAACATGCCGCGCGAATGCGTCAGGCTCTGGTCAATGAGAATAAGGATTTGGTGAAGATTGACTCACGTTATGTCATGAGAATTACAACTTCAGATGAATCAGGCAAGAATGAACTCAGTAATTTCATTGATCCAGAATCAAAATACCCAACTCTTGTAACTACGTCACACATGCTCTCAACTGGGGTTGATGTTCAGACTTGCAGGCTCATTGTGCTTAATAGAGATGTGGGATCTATGACAGAATTTAAGCAGATAGTTGGTCGTGGTACTCGAGTACACGAGGATACGGAAAAGTATTTTTTCACACTCATTGATTTTCGTGGAGCTACCCGTCATTTTATGGATCCTGATTTTGATGGAGAACCAATTCAAATATACGAGCCGAAGGGTGGAGATCCGATCGTGCCACCTGATTCAGAACCAGAAGGTGATTCAGGTGATGATCAGCTGAATCCAGATGGAAAAGTGGTTGAACCTCCTTCTGACCCTTACGAAGCGCGTAAAAAGGTTTATATTGATGGTGTTGAAGTTGAGATTATTGGAGAACAAATCCGTTATTTGAATAGGGATGGAAATCTGACTTCTGAATCATTACGCGACCACACAAGAAAGTCTATTCGCAAGCAGTTTCCAACTCTTGATGACTTCCTCAAGTGCTGGAAATTAGCAACGAGGAAACAATCTGTCATTGAGGAGATGGAATCAAATGGGCTACCTATGACTAAACTTGCTAAAGAATTTAACAAAGACTTTGATCCATTTGACTTAATATGTCATATTGCATTTGATGTCAAGCCACGAACTCGTAAAGAACGGGCTGAAAATGCTAGAAGCTTAGGCTTATCAACAAAATATACCAGTCGTTCTCAGATTGTAATTAACCGTCTGATAGATAAATATGCTGATGAAGGGTTAAAGAACTTGGATGATCCAATGGTTCTAAAAATTTCACCATTTAATCAACTTGGTACTCCAATAGAATTGATCAATGATTTCGGTGAAAGACAAGATTATGATCAGGCACTCTATGATCTTCAGTCCGCACTATATAATGATGTAGTTTGAAAAATGTCTGTCAGCACATTAGTTAGGTCTATTCAGAATATCATGCGCCAAGATGAAGGCGTTGATGGTGATGCCCAGCGAATCAGCCAGTTATGTTGGATGTTCTTTTTGAAGATTATTGATGATCAGGACATAGAATTAGAATTACTGAAAGGAGATAATTATAAATCTCCCATTCCAAATGATTTACGTTGGCATAGCTGGGCCGCTAATCCAGAGGGTATCACGGGCGACGAGTTGATCCGATTTGTTAATGACACTTTATTTCCAAAGTTGAAGGAACTCCATACTAACATCGGTCCTCGTGCTAATGTAGTACGAAGTGTATTTGAAGATACGTACAATTACATGAAATCAGGTCAATTAATTCGGCAGGTTTTAAATAAGATTAACAATATTGACTTCAATAGTTTGGTAGATAGACAGCATTTCGGCGATATTTATGAACAGATATTAAATGGTCTTCAATCGGCAGGAGATGCTGGAGAATACTACACGCCGCGTGCAGTGACTTCGTTTATGACGCAGATGATTGACCCAAAGCCTGGTGAGATATTATTTGACCCAGCATGTGGTACAGGAGGTTTTTTAACATGTGCAATTAAACATATGCGTGAACGCTATGGGAAGCGAACTGATGATCTCTATAAAATTCAAGAATCTTTAAAAGCAGTAGAGAAAAAACCACTTCCTCATATGTTAGCCATTACCAACATGCTTCTCCATGGAATTGAAGATCCTTCTTTTCTACGCCGTGACAATACACTGGCACGCCCTTACATTTCTTGGGGGGTAGAAGAACGCGTAGATATCGTATTAACGAACCCACCTTTTGGGGGCAAAGAAGAAGAAGGCATTAAGTCAAATTTCCCTAAGCAGTTTCAGACACGTGAGACTGCAGATTTATTCCTTGCTCTCATTATCAGAATTTTAAAGCCTCATGGAAGGGCTGCAATTGTTTTACCAGATGGTTCTTTGTTTGGTGAAGAAGTTAAGACAAAGATTAAGCAAGAATTATTAGAGAGATGTAATCTTCATACAATCATCCGCCTTCCAAATTCAGTCTTTAGTCCGTACACCTCTATTGGAACTAACTTATTATTCTTTACAAAGGGTGAACCTACTAAGGATATTTGGTATTGGGAGCATCAAATCCCTGAAGGACAGAAGTCCTATTCAAAGACAAAACCTATTTGTCTGGACGATTTTAATGATTGTATTGAGTGGTGGGGAGGAACTGAACGTGAAGGACGTGAAGAGACAACTCGCTCTTGGAAAGTGAACATTGAGGAAATCCATTCGTGTGGGTATAACTTAGATTTCAAGAACCCCTATTCACAGGAAAATGATTATGCAGATCCAGAAGAACTTATAGAAAAACTTCTTATCGCAGAGAGTGATGTTGTTTCGATTCGCAATCAATTTAAAGATATTTTAATAGAGGCACTTCTCAGGTGAACCCAAACTTTATCATCACTCTTTTGGATCAAATTGGGGAAACGCCTCAAGCAATTATTCTCTTGAGAAAATTTATATTGGATTTGGCTGTCAGGGGCAAGCTTACAAACTTACAGTCATGCGATGAGTCTGCAACAGAACTTCTAAACCAAATCTTGTATGAAAAAGAGTGCTTAATGAAAGAAGGTAGCCTCAGAAAAACGGATGGTTTATTTCTTGAAATGTCTACTCCTCCATACCAATTACCCGAGTCATGGTGCTGGGTTGCATTAGGAACTATATTTCAGTATGATGCAGGGGTCAAATGTGACTCACATCTGCTTAATCCCTCTGCATGGTTACTGTATCTGAAAGACATTGAAAAAGAAACAGGTCATCTATTGAAGCGAGTATCATTAAGAGAAAGAAATCCTAAAAGCACTAAATCATTTTTTTTATCTGGTGATATTCTCTATGGAAAAACCAACCCCCACCTAAACAAAGTTTTAGTAGCTGATGAAGATGGTTATTCAACAACTGAAATTATTTCAATCCGTCCCTATAAGTACATCTCCCCCCAATTCTGCGCGATTGCACTGAGATCTTCTGATTTCGTACAATACGCCAGTGCACATGCAGGCGGGGTGAAGATGCCTAGACTTCGCACCAAGAATGCTCTTAGCGCCCCGTTTCCACTTCCGCCATTAGCAGAACAACATCGTATTGTCAAAAAGGTCAATGAACTCATGACTCTTTGTGATCAATTGGAATTGACTAGGCGGACAAGAGAAGACCTACGAGAAAATCTGAACAAGTCCACTCTTAATCGCTTATTAAATTCTATTGGAGATGAGTCAGCATTTCAATCTACCGCACGATATACTGTTGAAGCAATACCAATACTTACAAAGCGAGTTGATCAGGTTAAGTATTTACGCCAAGTCATTCACAATCTTGCAGTATCAGGTAAGCTCGCACTCCAAGATTCAACAGATGAGCCAGCATTGGAGTTATTAAAACGAATAGCAGATTTAAAAGAACGATTACTTAAACGTGGCGAAATACGACAGCAGAAAATTAATAATTTCATTGAGACTCCACCTTTTGTCATTCCATCAAATTGGAGTTGGGCACAGATTCGCGAAGTAACAAGCGATCGTGGACAAACAGTTCCGTCAACACCTTTTACTTATATTGATGTATCTTCAATTGATAAGGAGAAGGGTATACTTACTCGTCCTAAAGTGTTGCATCCTAACAAAGCCCCGAGTCGTGCACGTAAAATAGCGCAATCAGGTGATGTCATTTTTTCATGTGTTCGCCCCTATCTATTAAATATCGCGATTATTGAAGATGTCTTAAATCCTCCAGTTATTGTAAGTACAGCATTTGAGGTTTTGAATGGACATGGGTTAGTACTTCCCAACTACATATGGATTGTTCTTCGTACTACATTTTTCATTGAGCTCGTTAAAATCTATCAGCGTGGGCAAGCTTATCCTGCAATCAAGAGTACTGATTTTGCAACTCTTCCTATTCCTATTCCGCCATTAGCCGAGCAACGTAGAATTGTGGCAAAGGTCAATGAACTCATGTCTTTGTGTGACCAATTAGAGGCAAGTATATCGCGTTTAGAAATTTCTCGATCTCGTCTTGTTGAATCCATTATCCATGAAGTGATTGAGTCCAGTACAAACGAATCCATACATGCTGGACATGATCTATGATTTACCTAACATTGACTACCATTGTGGAGTACTGTATTGCTACGTATACAGTTAGCTTGAGTTTTTCATTGTTGCGTACACAGAAATGAAAATGGACTTCATATGAAACAGATAGTTTTCTTGTTGTCTATCATTGGTATTGTTACACGTATTCATGTACAGATCTCGCCAAGATTATTGGATTTTATACATCCAATCATTGAGTATTATCAGATTGAAGCCGTGCACTTCCAAGTTCTTATTCATTTGGATGAGGGGGCAATGAAGTCAGTCAATCGGCATAGGTAGCCGCACGGACAGCAGAAGAGACCTAAACTTCCATTGCTAAATTATGTGGCTATGAGCCATCACAAAAGGCCATATCATCCTAAGGATTACGAAGATTACCCCCATGGAGTAGCTTTCTTTTTTACCAATAAGATCCAGATCTGGGTGCCCTCATTGGGTTCACCGATTCGCGGTGTATATGACTGGCTCCGAAATGTGACCACCCATGAGTTTACGCATATCGTGCTGTTGAAGCTACCATGAAGATATCTCCACGGTGCCTGTGATTATCCACAGTAATTGACTATGAAAAATTCCGATCCCCGATTGTTGGATGGATTTCCAAATGCAATAGTGAATTATCCGATCATGGGACTCAATAATCTAGCGAGGTTAGCCGTCGCAACCGCTCATTTTCAAGATGAACATCTCCACTTGTTGTCTTCGTTAGTAGATGGCGGTAATGGCGAGGTGAATGGATGATTTTGCGCTCTCTCCGTCTGCAAAATATGCGGGCGCATGTAAATTCAGTGGTAACATTAGCTCCAAATATTAATCTCTTATACGGACCCAATGGCGCTGGAAAGACAAATATTATAGAAGCCGTCCATTACCTGTGCTTGGCCAAGAGTTTTCTCACCAATGTGGAGCGCTATGTCATTCAGCGTGGACAGCCATTTTTTGAGGTTGAAGGTAAATTTGAAGGATCCTTACGTAAAGAAGTCGTCATTCGGGTAGCGGTGGTTGCACGGGAAGGAAAGCGTATGTTCATCAACGGTTCTGCACTTGAGCGTCTTGCTGATGTTGTAGGAGTGGTTCCGTTAGTCGTCTTTGCGCCCAGTGATCAACAACTCACCTATGGTGGGCCGGAAGAGCGTCGAAAATTCTTAAATAGTGTGCTGAGTCAGGCCCGACCCTCCCATCTTGAAGATCTCATCGGCTACAGACGTGCACTCAAACAGCGTAACGAGTACCTTGCTACTCATCGTAATCGTCAAATTGATCATGGGTTGATCGTATCAATGAATGCGGTCTTAGCGCGTCTTGGTGGGCGAATCATTGTGCAACGATCGGCATTTCTCAAGTCATTCAACCAAGAGTTGCAATGCGCTTGGAAACACTTAGGAGAAGTCATTGAGGAGCCATTTATTTCGTATCAGGGGCCGATCAGTGAATCAGATCAGACAACACCTGAGAAAGCGGAGGATGCCCTATTGGAGACACTCATGCAGTCAATGGATCGAGATATAGAATACGGTCGAACGACTTTGGGGCCACACAGAGATGAATTGGTGTTTAAGTTGGATCAGCAGGAAGTGCGCAGATTCGGTTCCACAGGTCAACATCGTTCGTTTGCAATTGCATTGAAGATGGCTCAATTTCACTATTTAGACTCACGCCTTGAGGAAAAACCACTCTTGTTACTTGATGATCTATTTGATTCCTTAGACCCAGCACGCACGGATGTGATAATGAATTGGTTAAATGATTCGATCACTGGACAAAGCCTCCTGACAGCCGCTGACGCAGAAAATCTTCGTTCAAAAATTGAGGAATGGGGAACCCCCAATCAATGCATTCAAGTTCAGGGGGGCCGCGTTATTCAGAGTCATGCGGAGGAATAATGGTTGCTTCACCAGCAAGTACCATTTTATTGGCTAATGTGTAGATATTTGTCTCGGCCTTTACATATTTTAGTTTCTCAAATTTTTGAGTGATTTTGACCGAAATTCGGACTTCGGAGTTTACTTTCACAGGGCGGAGAAACCGACAGGAGATGGAGACAGCGACGCTTCCAGGGCCAGGGAAGTTACGTCCAAGCGCCTTTGAAATAAGTCCAAGTAGAAATACACCATGAACAATTCGGTGGCCAAATCTTGTCGATTCAGCATATTCAGAATCCACATGCAGTGGATTATCGTCACCAGTAATTCGTGCGAAGGTTAGGACATCTTCTTCGCTTATAAATCGTAGATGGTCATAGCTATCACCAATCTCAAGAGAATCATAGGTATGGAGTATAGTTTCTTTTTTCATTTGCGTAGAAGGAATTCTCTAAAGATACAGTAAGCAATTTGATTTTGATCAATTATTAGATGAAAAAGAGGTTGATAAAAATACGACATCAGATCTCACAGCTGAGATCAACACGTCGAGGGCAGGTTGCGCTGAGAGTCACCCGGGGTGTGTTTACTCTTGGAATCATTTTGTTTTTGATATGGCAACTAAGAAACGTTGAGTTTCAGGATGTAATTCATGGATTACCTTTGAATCTATGGATTTATCTCCTTCTAATCATGGTATATTTTTTATTGCCAACTATACAATTTCTAGCTTACAGGTTGGTATGGCAATTTAGACCAGGCTCCGCATACAGAGCTTTTATCAAGAAGCGAATCTTGAATAAAGAAGTTTTGGGATATTCTGGAGAACTTTATCTCTTCTCTTGGGCCAAGGATCATATTGAGCATTCAAGCAAGTTGATTTTTGAGCATATTCGGGATATGAATATCATTTCTGCGATCGCTTCCACGTTGATTGCAATTGTGCTTGTGGGCTTCTTTGCTTTTGAGGGGCAAGTCAATCTTAGAGATTTGATTCCAGTAACGCATTCCGCATTTTTTCTATTAGGAGCTGTTGTGACGCTCATTGTCGCTTTGGTGGTCGTTAAATATAGGAGAAAACTTTTTTCAATGCCGTGGAGAGCGACACGGATCATTTTCAGCCTTCACATCGCTCGTTTAGTTGTGAGGCAAGTTCTAGAAATAACCATGTGGCATCTTGCGATGCCTGAAGTTCCTATTGAAGTTTGGTTTACTTATGCGGCCGTTTCAGTCATCGTGAATCAGATTCCATTCATTCCGAGTCAAGATCTAGTGACGTTGGCAGTGGCCGTGAGTATTGCAGATGTTATGGCAGTCTCCGAGGCGCAAATCACCGCGCTGTTCGGTGCTGTGGCGATTGTTAATCGGCTCATTAATTTGATCTTTTTTGCATCACTTTCAATCCGTGTTCCGGAAAACACAGATATGAATACTGAGTCTTTTGCAGACTCTAATGAGTGAGCCTTTGTGCTACTCTGGAAGTAATGCAGTGGTTGGGTATTGAGTTGTAAGCGACGAGTTGCAAGAGACGTTATCGTGACTAAATCATGTCTGAATGCGTCTATATATTTCAGTCCATGACTAAGATGCCCAAGTATAAGGTTGCGTCACTGATTCTTTTTGTAGGGTTGTATAGCTCAGCAGTGGTTGCACAAGAGATTCAGGTGATTGATGATTTTGAGAGATATGAGGAGAATGAGCCACCATTCCGTTGGAAGATCCCCGACCGAGCATCAAGGAGCATGCTCCCGATCCTATCTGATCATGAAAAGCCCAATGAATTTATGACAGTTGTCAAAGATGGCAATGGGAATGTGTTGCGGGCTTATACTCAAAATGAGGCAGTTCAACTTGCATTGCCTCAGGGGGATGGACTTGATTGGAATATACTAATGTATCCAAGATTAAGGTGGCGCTGGCGCGCAGATGTGCTACCAGAGGGAGCGATGGAAGATACCAGAAGCCTCAATGACACTGGCGCAGCGGTGTATGTCGCATTTGCCTGCAATGATTGGCTCGGCAGGCCTTGTACGATTAAGTATACTTATAGCAGTTCACTTCCCGAGGGAACACGGGCTAAATATGGTAAACTACATGTAGTAGTCGCTTCTTCGGGTGTTGAATCTATGGGTGAATGGGTTGAGGTTGACAGGAATGTTTTAGAAGATTTTCGAATGATTTTCGATAGACAGCCGCCGGGGAATCCTATATATATCATGGTTTGGAATGACTCGGATACAACCAATGGAGAGTCGGATGTTTACTTTGATGATATTTTAATCTCTACCGTTGAATGACGTATGTATTTAGGCATCTGAGGGGTTGGATTCAATGGGTTGTTCGGCATCCATGGGTTGTTCTTGCAATTGCCTTGCTGATTTCTATAGGCAGTGTTGCGCTTGCATCACGGCTAACCATTGATCCAGATTTTGCAAATCTGATTCCCGAGTCGTATCCAAGTGTGCAAGCTTTGGAGAAGATTCGAGAGACGATAGGCGCTGGTGATGTATCCGTGGATCTTGCGATTGAAAGTCCATCCTTTGAAGCCAATCTCGCGTTTGCAGAATCTGTTGTTCCAAGGGCTATGGCATTGAAAGATTCGGTTTTGAATGAACCCATCTTCGTGCGAGCTCAATTGAGGCGGGACATAGAGTTCATGGAGAATAATGGATTGTACTTTGCGACAGAGAATGAATTAAATTCGCTGACAACTTGGTTGGAGGATAAGATCGTTGAAGCCAAACTAGAAGCTAATCCGTTCTTTTTTAGTTTGGACGACGAAGAGGAGCCAGTGGACGATATTGAAGCAGAGGCTTTGGAAGATGTTTTCAACCAGATTGTAGGATCCGAATATCTTCTTAATTCAGATAGTACGATTCTGGTCGTCCGTTTTTTTGTTGCGGGTTCCTCTACGGATGTAGGGTATATTGAGTCAATTTATGATGCGTTGGATCATGTTGTCCATCAAGTTCGTCCAGCGTCGTTTCATCCAGATTTAGAAACCTATCTTGCTGGGCGTCTTTGGAGATACCGGACGGAGGTACGGGCGGTGACCGATGATGTAATTGGTTCATTTGGAGCGGGTATGATGGCGGTTCTCGTTCTATTGATGTCCTACTTTTATGCGAAAGCTGTCCAACTTCGCGGTAGACGAGCGATCTGGAAGGAACTTGCGCGAGCACCAATTACAGCGCTACTCATTGGAATTCCTCTGATGATGAGCCTTGCGTGGACCGCTGCAATCGGGTATCTGGCCTTTGAGTCTCTAAATTTATTTAGCTCCACATTGGGGCTTGTTCTGTTTGGATTGGGGATTGATTACGGGATACATTTTTATGCGCGTTACATTGAGGAGCGAGGTGCTGGCCAGAGTGTGGCTGATGCTGTAGAAAAGACATTTATGACGACTGGGCAGGCAATCGCGGTGGGGGCTCTGACCACTGCGGCCGCTTTATATGTTCTGGTAGTTGCTGATTTTAAGGGATTTAGCGAATTTGGATTCCTCGCTGGGACAGGTGTGATGATCGCTCTCATTTCAACGCTTCATATTCTGCCAGTCTTGTTAGTGGTATGCGAGCGCTGGCATCTGTTACATTTTGAGCGAGAATCTCCACGCGAACATATCCCACGCAGGCCTCTGGCGGGAGCAAGAGGGTTGTTGGCAGCATCCATAGCTTTGACAGGCATCGCTGTAGTTTTAGCCCCAAGAATTGAATTTGAATATCGATTTTCTGTTTTGGAGCCCGTTTATCAAGACTGGGAAGCACTCAATGCAAAAGCCGCCACTGCGTACACCGATTTTAATCGTAGAAACCCAGCTTATATTGTTGTAGATGATCCAAGTGAATCGCCTATGGTTGCTGCTACTCTACGCGAGAAAATAGATCAAGATACTGTGCTACATGTCGTTGATGCAGACACATTCCAAACCACAATCCGTGAGATTGAAACACTTCAGGACAGGTTTCCACTTGATTCAGACAAACAGGATGAGAGGATTCAACAGATTGCTTATATCAGGGATAGTTTACTGACCGATCCAGTTTTTGTAGGAGATGAGAGCCTTGACCGCGTAAGAAAAGCATCACAGACCCGTGCACCAATCGCATTGGGAGATGTTCCTGAAATCATTAGCAGGCGTTTTATTTCTAAGTCTGGAGAGTTAGGGGGATATATTACAATTATTCCAGGTGTAGGGCTTTCCGATGGCAGGAAATCTATGGCGTTTGCTGAGGATGTCTCAAACATCGTGACTCCCGATGGGCAAACATATCATGCGGGGTCTACCTCAATTGTGGCTGCTGATGTATTGCGATTGATGCAACAGGAAAGTCCTTATATGATTGTCGCGACATTGATTATAGTGATGCTCTTGATGTGGGCTAATTTTGGACGCATCCGTTGGGCATTATTGGCGATGTTACCTCTGATCGTTGGGATTATTTGGATGATTTTATTCATGCAATTGTTTGGAATGCGATTGAATTTCTATAACTTATTTGTGATTCCTGCTGTGATTGGAATTGGTAATGATGCGGGTGCGCATTTAGTCCATCGATATCGTGAAGAGGGAGCGGGAGCTTTATGGCGCACATTGCGCTCTACGGGTGAGCATGTTACGATGGGAGCAGTGACAACGATGGTTGGGTTTGGGGGGCTATTATTAAGCTTCCATCCAGGTTTGAATTCAATAGGGGCACTAGCGGTTGTAGGGATAGGTGCAACGCTACTTGCTGCACTATTTTTTCTACCAGCGCTCATTCAGGTTCAAGAGAATCGAGGATTTTTGCGCTGAGCATGTTACCAGTGGAGGTAACGAATTCTTGCCCAGTCTCTTTAATGCGTATCAATCGCAGGAGAACATCAGAATTACTCTAATGAACGCGATCAAATCGTTCCATTAATGTGACGCGCAGAATAAATCATCATCGATTGTCTTTAGGATTTGCTATGCTGAGTGACATGAGGAATCTAATGCGATAGCATGTGGCTTTACAAGAACTACCATTTATTGAAGCTCATTAAACCAGCCGTATTGCGTTCACAGGCTGACAGTACCAGAAGTCCAGATGTAACCACTATAGCAACAGTTATGCTAAGACAACAGAATAAGCCGAACAATGTATTTGTTGGATTTGTGCACCGTCTGACATCGGCCGTTATGGTTCGCAAGCGGGGATCCAAAGCTACACGGCGTTGACCTTTGGCGTTCAGAGAGCGGGAGTACAAAAGAAATATCTTTTGTTGTAGAGGGAGTGTTTCGGGCGGTGAAATCATAAGGCTATTTGATCAAAGAATCAGATCTTGCCTACTAAAGCATCAGAGTTCGGAGGGAAAGTATGCTAGTTTGAAATGCGAGTCCGTCAAATGCTTGGGTGATTTCACATTGGTTTCGGTCAAATTAATCGCCGGGTGTGAACATGAAATTCAGTCTCAGTTTAGCGGTCAAGTTTTTCGATTGATGGGAGATCTTCATTAGGTGCTTCTCAAGGGTTGGTCAACATCATAGTATCGCACTTCATTGTAGCAGTTAACGTTTTAAACACCCAGTCAATAAGTGATCATGATGATTTTTACAATCGTGTGAAGGTCTAACTCTGTACCATTGTTAATGGGATAAGGTTCTTACAGATTTTGGTAGATGTTAGAGTAGTAACCAGTGAGTATTCAAGTCTAAATTTTATGATAGAATCTGTCGTAATTGGGAACCACATTTAATGACCTCTATTCGATAAGGTTTTCCTCTGAACTGTATGTGATTAGAGTGGTTTGAAAGGCGCAATTTTTGTTTTTTATGCAAACTGCCAGAAGCTAGAACTGGACGAAAATTCTCTACCTTGACTCCGTGAGTCAAGTTTTCAATCATTTTAGCAGTCGCTTGTAATTGCTGAGCAGAAAACTTTATATTCGGGCGATTTTTCTTCATCTCTATGGCTAATATCCAATCATCAGATGCAAATAAATAGTCAGCACGTTTTTCCTGTAATATACTATGGATTTTATCCAAGTCAATAACTATATTTTCTTTTGGAAGTCCCTTCTTGCTGAGCGAACAACCATCTTTGTAAAGCCTTGTAACGATAGTTGCTTCGGCCTCAACACCCTTCTTTAATCGTTCAACAAGAGAATCCATTCAGTTTTTTGTTTGATTAAAAATTCGTGCAGATTTATTATAAAGCGCAGTTGCAACCTCTTCAAACCCAGCTGGGTAGAGACCAGATTCGTCAATGTCAATCCTCTCCACGATCGACCCATTTGTTTGATCTCCTTGTTGAAATAGCCATGCACCTATATCTTGTGGATCAAGGGCTTCTTCGTGACCGTCAATGCTAGCACGCTCTCTCTTTTGGATGGATGATAAACTAACTAAATTAGCTAGCTCCTCTAAGATCCATTCGCTGTGGGTGGTTACAATGACTCGAACGCCCTCGTTGACAATTGCTACAAGTAGTCTGGTCAATTGTACCTGAACTGCAGGATGTAGATGAGATTCTGGCTCTTCAATAATGAGAACATCTCCTGGATTTACTTTGTGGCGTAAGTATAATAGAATAGGGGCAAGTTCAGAAACCATGGAGGATGAGTTTTTTAGAGGCAGTATGGTTTTTCGCCCCTTTGGCTGATAAACAAACTGGGGATACTTCGTTATTTCTGAGTTCTGTGTAAGAATGCTTCCCATCAGAATTTTCTCTTCCATTGTAGTACAGATTTTTTCTAATTGGGCAGAGGGTTTCCTCAATCTATGGTGAACTGGGTAAGAGGGGTTGTCGTCCAATGAGATTAAAACTTCCAAAAAATCAGATAATACTCCTGTAAGCTGAGGCATATCTGGAGTATGACGGATTCCAGCCATTGCAATATTTCCCAAGATGGCACCTACTATCGCTTTGTGAGCATGCATTATTCCCGTTCTATCTGCTGGGAGGTAGTATGCGTTACGCCCATAAGGCTCCCATATACTGGCTGCGATATAAGGTAATATTGTTCTTAATAATCGGCTCCCGAGTATATTGAGAGCCTTTCCATTAGGCTCAAGATAATCCTCAGCTTCAGTAGGGAAAGAGAATTTGGGAGAAGGAATGGGGGAATTTCCATATATCTTGACTGGCATTTCCAATGGGATAGTAATTCGAGATTCAGGATTTTCCGATTTTAATGAAAATTTAAAGTCTATAGAGTTATCAGACTCATCTGCGAGACGACGTATTTCAATCTGTGGGCTGGAATCACCATCCATATGAAGTAGCCCATCAAGTTCGAGTCCAAAACATCTGATAATTTCTTCTTCCAATAGAGTAGTGTCTGTATTGCTTAGAATTGACTTAAAGGATGATCCGAAAGGCTCTGGAAGCACAAAATCACTTTGAACTTTAGAACGATTAGTACGAAAATTAGACAGATTTTCAGCAAGTTTTGCAAGTGAAGTACTTAATTGATTGATATCGTCATTTGAGTTAGGGCTTAATAGAGACTTAAATCCAGTAGGAGACCTATACAACAATCGAGATGCCTGGTGACCAAAAAATTTATGTAAAACATAAATTAAAATGGATAAATAAGATTTTCCAGTATTACTTGGACCTACAAATACCGACAATGGGCGAAGCTCAATAGCAGCTCGCTTGATTGGTCCAAAATTTGTTGCAATAAGTTGTGGGTATGAGCTATTGTTTTGCATATTCAGATTGAAATGATTATCATCTAACAATCAAAGTACAATCCATAACATCACAGAGCGTTACCTTCGTTAAGATATGTATGAATCATTCAATGGTCAGCACTATGATAACAACGTTTCGAGATAGCCAACATTTAGATGAATAAAAGTTAGGAAAAAAATGACTTATTTTGTATTTTCTCAAATTCCAAGTAGTTTGTATTCGGTTACTGCTACGCTGTGCCACTAACAGTGCATCACGATGATCTTCAACGCATAAGTCTTGATATAGCTTTTCAGGCATTTGTCAGATGTAGACTCACATCCATACACTCGGTAGTATAGGACGAGTAGCAGAGATCTCGTCCTGCTCAATATTGGAAAGCGTTGGCATACCGTATTAAGATGATCTTGAATCTTGACAGGACCAAGCCACCGTATAGCTCTGATGGACTTTCCTACCTTTCTGTATGGCACGATCAATTGCCATCGTGAAACGTGCTGGAGTTCCACGGTGTGTTTACAAAATTGTAGACTACGGTTGAGTTCAGATGTAAGGTATACAGGACGAATTAGATTCTGTGTCGTTAAATTGAGTTGGTTCGCTGTAGCACCTCCGCAGGGAACAATTGTTTCATTCCATAAAGTTGATAACCCAGCAAGTGCACATCTAAATGGGGTCCCCTTACACCGAATCTCAACTTAATCGGACACATATTCACACCTTGAAAAATGCGCATAAGTCTTCCAGATCTAGCAAGACTGGATAGAGCTTGATCAACCGCTGCACGGTGGCCTAAGTGCAATAATGATCTAGCATAAAGTGGGGTACCCTCTTGAAGAATGGAGCTATATTCCATGATAAGACTGGAGAGGTGACGCATGATATGAGCTACTACAGTATGTCAGATATATACTGGTGCTTCTGACAATTAATCACATTAAACAATTTGTTCCTATCATTATTAAATAAAAAGAATATAATACGCAGTCATTCAATTCCCAAAATTTAGTCAACAATCTTTTTCTACCTCAATGAATATATGCAGAGGTTGAACAATGAAAGTACTTAACGGTAAGCTAACTTAAAGTGCTTATTTACCACCTGTTTTCAATTTAAATCGAGTCTCATGAAACGAATTACATTAATCTTCGCACTAGTTTTTGCAGTTCATGCAATCATCCCCCTCGCCAATGCGCAACTTCGGAGGGCGAACAGAGCCTTAGATAATCAAAATTATGAGGAGGCTATGAGTCTAGCCCAGGAGTTATTGGCTGATAAACCCGATGATCACAAAACATGGGATCTACTGGCAAGAGTTCACGATGCCAAAGCAAACCAAAGCACTTTGATGGGGTCAATGGAAGAGTATTTAGAGCATGTAAAAGCAATGGTAGATGCCAATATGAAAGTCGCTGAGTTACGTCCCCGGGAAGCGCAAAATGTTATGAATCGTCTTCAGATTTTTTATTATCAAACATTCAATTCTGGTATTGAAGAATTCAGCAATGCCCAAGCTGTGGTTGATGACGAGGACCTCAGGACTGAGCATTTTCGTAAATCTGCGAAGTATTTTCATGCAAGTTCAGTGGCAGTCCCTGATTCATCAGGCCCGTATATCAACTGGGCCTATGCCTTATTGGGAGCTGGAGATAGTGACCAAGCTATAAAGCCTTTGAACTTAGCCTTACAATATGGGGGGCCAGATCCTGAAATCTATAGCTATCTTGCAAGAATCTACCTCACAACTGAGCAAGCGGATCAGGCGGTCGGAATATTGGAGGAGGCAACTACCGAATACCCGGATAATCAGGAGTTGCAGAATTATTTGCTTAATGCGTACTCGGAAACAGGTCAAGATGAACGTGCACTTCAACGATATGCCGAGGCCGTAGAAAATAATCCTAATAACCAAGTCTATCGCTATAATTATGGATCTTTGTTATTGCAGTCTGATATGTTTGATGAGGCCATAGAACAACTGCAAATGGCTATAGATATTGACGAAAGGTATATTGATGCATATTACAATCTAGGCGCTGCCTACATTAACAAAGCAAATGCTGTACAACAAAAAATTACCGAGTTAGATGATGATATGCGGGCACGGCGTGATGAAATCACAGACGAAGAAGAGGGGAATATCCTAGCTGAAATTGATGTTTTGTCAGAGGAGCGAAGAGGATTGTACGAATTCTCAATTGTACCACTTGAAGACGCAAAGATGTATGCAGAAATGGAAGAAGGGCGTTCGGTGATGGAAATCTGCGCTGCGCTGTTTCAGGCATATGCTCAAACCAACCAGATGGAAAACGCGGAGTTAGTTCAAGAGTGTGCCGGTATGTAGTCTTTTCAGATGGTCTATATATCGCTGTGCTACTATAGGCCAGCTAAAATTGGATTCGGTATGTTTACGGACAAGTGTGCGATCTGGGAATGAGGCGTGGTCAAGAATTGCTGTCTTGAACGCCTCAGCATTTCCGCTCGGAATCAAGGTTCCATTTTTTCCGTCTGTAATCACATCTCTGATCCCCTCAATGTCTGACGCAATGGCAGGGGTGCCTGATGCCCCTGCTTCAAGCATCACGACACCAAAGCCCTCCATATCTCCCTCTACATGAAGGTTTGGCATGATAAGAAGATCTGAGTCATGGTAGAGTTTGACAAGAGATTGATCTGAGCAGCGACCTAAAAGTTGGATGCGCTCTTGAAGCCCCCGAGCAAGGATGTCTGAATTGATTGCATCATGTTCAGGCCCAAAGCCAGCGATTTTATAATGAATATTTGACGGGAGAAGCGGCATCACATTGTTAACAAACCATCGAAACCCTTTTCGAGTGACCAGCCGCCCAACGCTAAGAAGTTGAAGACTCTTTCCTTGACCTCCTGATCCGAAACTGTATCGATCAAGATTGACCCCATTGGGAATCACTTGGATACGGGATTGATCCATACCACGGACTGCACATTCGTTAGCCGTAGCATGACTCACGGGATAAACGCGGTCTAATGCACGCAATGTACGACGGACTTGTGCGACCTGATAAATTCCAGGTAACGTCACATCACGCCCATGAGCAATAGCACATAGCTTAATGTTCGTAGCTTTACATATATTTCGGATCAATGGCGCAATGGCTCCTGTAACCATGGATGAGAATAGCACTACATCCATTTGGTGCTTGGATGCCCTTCTATACAAGCGCAGGGTAGTAGCTAATAGCCACGGGATGCATTGAATATGGTGGCGGTTCCATGAACTTTGAAGAATCAATTGCTGATAATCAAGGTCATCTCTGTTGGCCAATTGATTGGCAAGTTCAACAGCCACACGCTGCATTCCCCCGATATTTTCAAGAGGGGAATGCTCGGGAGGAAACGAGTGGGAGACAAATAGTAGGCGCACAGCTATGCAACGGCTTTCCTTAGGGATACATCAGAGTTAGAAATCTGCCCATTGGTGCGAGACTGAGCAGTTCCATTCCAGATTTCGTCATAGTAACTTGCCAAATGTCCCATTACATGATTCCATTCAAACTTAAACGCTCGCTCACGCGCTGCAATTCCAAATTGTTTACGAAGCGTAGGATGAGAAATCAGTTGATTGACAGCATTAAAAAATGCCGAGACATCATGAGGTGACACAAGGTCTCCAGTTTTCTTGGGAACGACTAAGAGGTCACTTCCACTTGCATTAGCACAGACGGTTGGAAGGCCAGATGCCATGGCTTCAAGCGTAACATTGCCAAAGGTTTCAGTTTCACTGGGAAACAGGAAGATATCACTAGAAGCATAGGCGGTTGAAAGTTCGTCGCCTTCAAGTGGGCCCGTAAATACCGTGTCATTGAGCTGATCAGTAAGTGTATCGCGGGCGGGGCCATCTCCAACTACCAATGAGCGATGTGGAACCCCTTTAGATTTCAGACAATTAAGTACATCCACAAAAACTGAGAGGTTTTTCTCCCAGACTAGTCTACCAACGTATGAGACAACGATGTCATTGGGCTCAAAGCCATGCAGAGAGCGCCACGGCTGACTGCGATGAGATGGCGAAAACCGTTCGGTGTCGACACCACGCGCCCAGATACGTAATCCATTAGAAATTCCATGTTCACGTAGCTTGTCGCCGATACTGGGAGAAGGGACATAAACATGTTCAACTTGGCTATAGAACCAGCGCCCGTATCGCCATGCTGTATTTTCTATCAGATCTATACGATAAAGTGGATTGTACGATGCGAAATACTTGAGATACGATGCAAAGTGTGTATGGTATGAGGATACAACGGGAGTATCGTGAGATTTAGCCCATTTCAATGCTTGTGCTCCTGCGTAGTCAGGGGTCGCAATGTGGACTATATCAGGCTTAAAGGCATCAAGAAGCGCCCATCCTTTTCTGGAAATTCCAACGGTCAGGCGGTAATCACTTCGCCCAGGAAAAGGAATTGAGGGAACCGAAATCAACGTCCCATTATGCTCAAAGGCAGGGGGTTTCGGGCTGGTAGGGGCAAAAACGAGGACTTCAGCCCCTCGGCTTTCAAGGTAGCCAACTAAGCGATTAAGCGTCAGGGCAACTCCGTCAGAGATATGGTTGTAGGCACCTGCAAAAAGAGCGATACGTCGGCCTTCTACAGGAGCATGAACAAGCACGTCAGAAAAAAGGCTCATGGTTACGAGTGCACACTATCACTACCGGTAGGCGCAGCGAATCGTCAAAAAGTCACACTCCTTTAGAAATTAGCTGGCAGAATTTAATAGAGGTGCTAAAAAATGTCCAGTATAACTTTCTGGAACATCTACGATATCCTCAGGAGTTCCTGAAGCAACAATGTAGCCTCCTTCGTTACCGCCCTCGGGGCCAAGATCAATAATGTGATCAGCACATTTTAATGTGTCAAGGTTGTGCTCAATGATGACGACTGTATGCCCTGCATCCGCAAGTTGTTGAAATGCATTGATGAGTTTTTCAACATCCACGAAATGTAAGCCTGTGGTTGGTTCGTCAAAAATATATACGACATGATAGTTTGAAGGCTGAGCAAGGCAACTAGCGAGTTTGATACGCTGTGCTTCACCACCCGAGAGCGTTGGTGCAGGCTGTCCTAATTTCAAGTATCCTAACCCAATGGTTTGTAATGGAGTCAGTAGATGACACAGTCTGGCCTGATCACCAAAAAACTTGATGGATTCATCAACGGTCATATTTAGCACATCATAAATGTTTTTCCCATTATAATAAATTTGTAGTGCGTCGTCACTGTAGCGAGTCCCGTTGCATTCGTCACAGGGAAGATAGAGGTCTGCAAGAAACTGCATTTCTACTTTAACTGTCCCTTCGCCAGAGCATTCTTCACAACGTCCGCCAGGAACATTGAATGAGAAAAATCCGGGATCATGATTGTGGACCATAGCTTGTTCAGTGCGGGAGAACAGCAGTCGAATAGTGTCAAATGCATTGATATATGTCACAGGATTGGATCGCGAAGATCTGCCGATTGGCGATTGATCAACAATGCGAACAGCTTTTGCACTATGGTGGGCAATAATGGACTTGTAAGGAGTCACCGTTGTAGTCGAGGACTCCAGAGGTTCAAACTTGTTTTTAAGTCCACGATATAAAATTTCATTGACGAGTGAAGACTTTCCAGAACCGCTGACACCAGTGACACATGTGATCACTCCCAAAGGGAATTTAAGATCAAGATTTTTGAGATTATTAGCAGATGCACCTTTAATCACAACGGATTGATCCCAGTTAGGCTTACGGCGTTTTTGCGGAATAGAGATGGATTCTTTACCCACAATAAAAGCACCAGTCTTTGATGCTTCATCGTGAAGTAATGCATCAATATCTCCTTCAAATATAAGTTCTCCTCCGTCGCTCCCCGATTGAGGCCCAAGGTCAATGATGTGATCAGCGCTACGGATTACATCTGGGTCGTGCTCAACAACTATGACGGTATTTCCAAGATCTCGCATGCGCTTGAGAATATTGACTAAGCGATGTGTGTCGCGGGTATGGAGTCCAATGGTGGGCTCATCAAGTACATAGAGTGCGCCAACAAGAGCACTTCCCAGAGCTGTCGCCAAGCGAATCCTCTGGCTTTCGCCCCCGCTGAGCGTTTCTGATAGCCGTCCTAAGGTGATGTAGTGTAGCCCTACATCAATCAAAAAACGGAGTCGCTTTTTGATTTCATCTAGAAGAATTGAGGAGGCTTCTTGTTCATAAGGGGTTAGTGACAGAGAATTCAAGAAGTCATAGGCTTCTTGAATGGTGAAGTTGACAATTTGGCCGATATGTTTGCCTCCTATTTGGACATACAAAGCCTCAGAGCGCAGTCGAGATCCCCCGCATTCGTAACATTCTCCGAAGCCCATGAATCGGGAATTATGGAAGCGATAACCGCTGCGAAAGGTATTCTTTTTGAGGTAATTAAAGAATCCAAAAATTCCATCATAGTTAGCATCACCGTGCCATAAAAGATGTTTTTCAGAGTCAGTCAGGTCTTCATACGGAGTACTTAAACTAATATTCTGTCGCTTAGCAAAGCTCAGTAGTTGGTTTTTGAACTCAGACCAAGATGATCCTTCAATGGGTTTAACGGCTCCTTGTTGGAGTGAAAGTCTTGGGGAGGGAATCACCAAATTTGGATCAATTCCGCGTGTACGTCCATAACCTTTACAAGATTTGCAGGCTCCCAATGGGCTACTGAATGAAAAGAGTCTAGGCGAAGGAGCGACGAAGTCTAATCCGTCAAGATGAAGCCAAGAGGAAAAGTCAATCGTGGATTCAACCGTATCAGGTGACTCGGTGGAAGGCACAATGACCGAGCATCTACCTTCGGCCTCACCATATGCAGTCTCAACGGAATCTGCAATGCGCCCAGTGGCTTTCTCATCTCCTTTGCGAGCAATGAGGCGATCAACCACTATATATAGGGTGTCAAACTCGCCAGAAAACACTCGATTCTCAGATTCGCTTAAATCAAGCAGCTCAAAATGGTTGCCATTGAGTCCAATACCTCGATGAAACCCTCTGCTCAACAATGGCTCAATATCCTCCATCTCATACATATACGTATGCGCTAATGCAAATACTAAGAAAAAACGCGTTCCATCTGGAAGTTGAGATTGTAACGCATTTGCCGTTGAACGAGGTGTATCGCGGGACACTACACGGCCGCTGATAGGAGAGATTATTTTTCCGATCTGAGCAAATAACATGCGTAAGTGATCGTAGATCTCTGTTTGTGTGGCGACTGTGGAACGCGGGTTTTTAGCCAGAACGCGTTGCTCAATGGCGATGGCAGGCGACAGACCCGTGATTGTTTCCACATCGGGTTTGTCCATTCTCTCTAAAAACTGCCGGGCATAGGAACTCAGACTCTCCATATACCGGCGCTGCCCCTCGGCGAAGATCGTGTCAAAGGCGAGACTTGATTTTCCAGATCCAGAAGGTCCAGTGACAACAACAAGGCTCCGTTTAGGGAGGACCACATCAAAGCCTTTCAAATTATGCTGTCGGGCTCCGCGAACGGTAATAAAATCTCGAGGACTATGTACAGGCATGAGCAGAAATATGGACACTTAAACGCACAAGTAGAAAAATTGCTCTCGGAACAACTTAATCCACAATTGGTAGGAATAAAACGAGCTTTTGGAGCCTGTCACCCCTCCATAAATCGTCGCTTAAATCCTTGAATTTAACCGAATCTTATGCTGACCAGACTCGCAGTTAAACCCATGTTTCAATCTACGTTCCATTTAGGTTCAGTCCCCAATTGGGAATGCTTGAAGAGATCTGAACTCTGTGTACTAGGTTATAGGCACGCTATGGGTTAGCACGAAATGGGTATGCCTAAAATACTGGACCTTAACAATGTTAAGAAGAGATCATCTGCGATTGGTGTGACGGAACTGCCAGAAGATACATTTGCATTTGAGCTGGCAACTGTCAACTATCCACTATATGGTCAGCTTTTGATTTGCATAGCGTGCTATGAATTGGTGACGAATCATGTCATAACGTCATGGGCGGATTGCCTCCTTGATGTAAGGTTTGGGGCTTCCATTATGGAGATTAGATGATTTTTGTTAATCCTCTCGTTTTGATAGGGTTAGTTGTTGCCGCGCTTCCGATCCTCGTACATCTGTTTAATTTTCGTAAGCCGAAGAAACTTGATTACAGCTCTCTTGCGCTATTGCAGTCACTCCAGCGTACGACAATGCAGCGCCTGCGTCTGCGAAATTGGTTACTTCTTATCCTGAGAACCCTTGCTTTATGTGCTCTAATTATTGTATTTGCTCGCCCCTCACTTGTCGGATCCTCTGCCACACAGTTTCTTGGGAAAGCTAACGTTTCGATGGTTATCGCCATAGATGCGTCTTTATCAATGATGCAGAGAGATACAGAGGGCACCCGTTTTGAGCAAGCAAAATCAGTTGCACAGTCCATCATTAATGCCTCAGATCCAGGAGATGAAATCTTCATCATGCAATCCAATACACCACTTCTAGATCCAGTCAGCAATCTTGATGATCTGAGTCCAATGGATCAAACGCAATCTGCAACTGCAACGATTCGAAGTGCAGCAGAGTTGATCTCTGAGCGGGGCACGCACTTCAATCAGATCGTCTACTACATCGGAGATTTGCAGCGGTCTACACTATCTGATTCCTTAGAAACTAAGATTGGCGAGAGCGTGCAAGTATTTCTAGTTCCTGTGGGGCATTCGGACATAAGGCCAAATGTAAGTATTGAATCTGTTCAAGTCACGAGTCGTATTGTAGACCAGGGCTCACCCATTGAAGTGGAGTCCATCATTGTTAATCACGGAGAAACTCTAATCAACAACCATGCTGTGAGTTTATATTTGAATCGTACGCATGTTGCTCAAACCACTGCGTCACTTCCTCCAAATATCCCAGTTTCTGTGCTTCTTCGTGGTACAACGTCAACGCGGGGATGGATTGAGGGATCAGTGGTGACTGAAGATGATCCATTTGCCTATGATAATGAGCGTCATTTCTCGTTAAATATTCCAGAAGAGCGAACGATTTTACTGATTCACGGGTCTACTGCTGAAACCCGACATGTTGAACTCGCGCTTTCTTTGGCAGATGCCAGTAGTGGACTGCTGACGAGGGTTATTGGCCAACGTGATTTGGTCGCGGCTCCGTTGAGCGAATTCTCTGCAATTTTCCTGATAGGACCTGATGAGCTTAGTAGCGGCGAAATATTGAAATTGAAACAATATGTCGAAAATGGCGGGGGAATGCTTGTGTTTCCAGGGTTGGACCAAGCTCCTATTAACTCGCTTTTGTCTGAGATGAATGCTGGGCAGGGAGACATGCAAGCGTCCGAGGCATCCATTCTGTCGGCCGACTTTGAGCATCCGTTATTTGAAGGCGTATTTGAAGTTTCAGACCAAGTCCAACGGTTAGAGGCCATCCGCGTCCACCGATTCTTTCGTTATATTCCAAACACGGCAATAGAGCAGACACTTATCACTCTTGTTGGGGGAAATCCATTGTTACAGGAAATCCAATATGAGCAAGGTCGCATCTTTTTTCTGGCGGTTGCGCCAGAGGTTTCTTGGAGTGATTTGCCTGTTCGGGGATTGTTTGTTCCTTTGATTTACCGCGCCGCTCATTATCTTTCTGCCAGTGGATCTGTGCAGGGTCAGCACCTCACAGTTGGAGAATCATCGACTTTACGTATCCCATCAGTTCAAGGAACGGTTACCATTCAAATGCCTGACGGATCTGAATATATTCCAAAGCAGAGGCAGGTGTTTGGTGCGAGGATGATTGATCTAGAAATTGAGACAACTGGGATTGGAAAAGTATTTGTAGACAATAAAGCCATGCATTATGTAAGTGTTGGGCTAGATCCAACTGAGTCTCGGCTCGCGTTCATGTCCCCCACGGAGGCGAGTCAAACGCTAGCCCAAACGTTGGGAACTCGAGTTGACCTTCTTGAGATTGAGTCACAACATGAGATTGGTGATGCGATGAGGGTTGCAAGAGTTGGTGTAGAACTTTGGAGGCATTTTTTAGTCTTGGGGCTATTACTACTCATCGCAGAGATGATTCTTGCTTCACGCTGGAAAAACCATTAAAGGATGGGGCAGAAAATTTATTTGACTACCGAGCCGCAGAAGGAAAAAGCCTTGCTTGTTGGCGCAGTCCGTGAAAAAGCGGGTGGACAAGATTCATTGAATGAGTTAGCACAATTGGCCGAGACTGCGGGAGCGGATGTGTCTGGACAGGTGATTCAGGTATTACAAAAACCTAATCCAGCCACATATATTGGGTCTGGGAAAGTGAAGGAAATTGCAGAGATTGTAAACAAACACAAGATAAAGATAGTCCTGTTTGATGACGAGTTAAGCCCGAATCAGATTCGAAATCTTGAACGGCTTATTGGATGCAAATTAATTGATCGCCCACAATTGATTCTTGACATTTTTGCTAACCGAGCTCAAACAGCCGTGGCGAAGACACAGGTGGAATTGGCACAGCTTGACTATCTTCGAACGAGGTTGACTCGGCAGTGGACGCACCTTTCAAGACAACAAGGTGGAATTGGCACACGCGGCCCAGGAGAAACGCAAATAGAGACTGACCGTAGGCTGATTGGTAAGCGAATGTCGGTCCTTCGTGAGCGACTAAAGCAAATTGACCAACAACGCATCACCCAACGGCGACGCAGAGAAAAATACCGCAGGGTTGCTCTTGTTGGGTATACAAATGCAGGGAAGTCAACGCTGATGAACGCTTTGTCTCAGAGTGGTGTGATGGCTGAGGATCGATTGTTTGCTACGCTTGATGCAACCACGCGTCAATGGAAACTATCGTCTACGACTACGGTCTTACTCTCTGATACGGTTGGATTTATCCGAAAACTGCCCCATAAGCTGATTGAAAGTTTTAAGAGCACGCTTGACGAGGTGCGCCAGAGCGATTTGTTATTACATGTCTTGAGTGTATCGCATCCAAACTTTGAGCGTCAGATGATTGTGGTTCGTCAAACGCTCCGTGAAATCGGCGCATTAGAAATTCCTACATTGCTGGTACTCAATAAGATTGATGCACTTGAAACCCCCAGCGAAACCTTATCAGCATTGAGTAGAGAGCTTCCAGATGCAGTTCAGGTTGCTGCCTTGCGAGGCATAGGCCTAAACAATCTTAGCAGTCGCGTTGAGGAGATGATTAAAGGATCAGTGGTAGAGGGGAAGGTCATGATTCGTGTGACAGATGGGCGGACGCTGGCAGCGGTTCAAAGTTTAGCAGAAATCATTGAGCAGACGCTCATTCAAGCGCGCAGTAATGGAGAGTTTCCTAAAGAAACCATGCTTAGGATCCGTTATAGAGTGCCCAGTCATCGCTCTGATGAGCTTGAGCTTATATTGCATAACTACAAAATGCAATTACAAACCGGCATGTGAGCTTAATCGGCTGCGTCACTATCAGTGTCTATTTCTTCACTGGCAGATGCCGATTAATCGAGGGGTAAATATCATGACAAGCCAAAGGGTTGTGATTGATTAGTGAGGGTGAGGTATTGGAGGTATTTTCCAATAATAACCGCAGTGGCACACAACCAACTCAACGCATCCCAGGCCTCAGATTGTGAAGCAAAGGACATATGGAGCTGAGCTTATCCTAAAAATGGGCGGGTAAGGTTTCATGTAAATCGGGCATGTATATAAAGCCTTTTCTATTGCACATGAAATCTTACTCATCTGCACGAAGCCAAAAAAGAAGGTGCTCTCAATGGTTTGAATTGTAGAGGTGATTTGGACAAATTTGCCAATTTCAACAGTCAAGAACTGCTAATACTTGATCAACGTAGACTCATAAAGTAGCCGACATTCATTGCAGATTGACCTTCGTACGAGGTTGCAATCATCCGATACAAATAGGCACCTGACGGCAATGTTAAGTTATTGAGTTCTATATGTTGCCCCCTGCCCGATGAAAAGGTGAGCTTAGGCTTGGAGTACACAAGTCTTCCCGTCATGTCCATCACCTCAATCTGAACATCAGCGGGCCAAGGTAAATCAAAAACCAAGCGCGTTGAATGAAGAAAGGGGTTTGGGTAATTGGAATGTACAATGAATTCCTCGGGCAAGGAGGATAAATCCTCGTTAGCGACTGGAGAAACTACCTCTATGGTGAAGGTTAAACTATCTTCTGCTCCCATAGCATCACGAGCTATAAAGACCATATCTATGGGTGGTGTTAACTCTGTTGGAGTACCACTGATCGTTCGTGTGGGAAGATCAAATCGTAGATGAGGTGGTAGATCAAAGATGTTGAGGGTATACCGGATTGGGGCTATGCCACCAATGATGGGTGGGAGAGTCAAAGGTTCAATTGGTTGATCCCAAACATAGGATTGATTCTCAATCCCATCTGTGAACGAGATTGTGTACACTTCAATGGTAAACTTGAGGATAGATTCGTTGCCCACTGCATCTGTCACTCCCCAGACATAGGGTTGAGCTGTAGTGATCTGAGATGGCGTGCCACTGATGGTAAGGAGTGCCTCATTATAAGACAAGCCCTCGGGGAGTACTGAGGGAAACAGAGTATAGGTATAGGGAGTAATTCCACCAGTCGCCATCGGAAAAGTATAATCCATAATCTCAACCCCAACTGGGTAATGTTGAGGGGGGATTTCTCCGCTCATGGTAAAGGTCAATAATCGATTGGTCGTAGCTCTAACGATCAAAGAAGCGGTGCCAGTACCAGCGGAATTGATGGCCCTGATCCGATAGTAATTCGTTGTTTCAGGTGCAAGATTTTGATGAGCATAGGTCGTAGACCGGGAACGACTATTGGATACTAGGTCCATCCAATTAGATGTGCCATTTGATGAAACCTCAATTTGATAACCAGAGATCACCGAACCTCCATTATTGAAAGGTTCACTCCATGAAAGAAGGATGGTGGACTGCCCCGATGCAGTCGCGGTAAACGATGCAGGTGCACTAGGAAGGGTTACTGTAATTGCATCGGTAGTGACGGAGGCAATTGATGAGGGAACTCCTATCCCAACATCGTTGATTGCGCTTATCCGATAAGAACGTGTTGTAGATGCCGTGAGTCCTGTATGTGTGTAGGAGGTTATTGTAGAACCAGTGTTTTCTACCAAATCCGCCCAGTTGGATATACCATCAGGAGATACTTCTATTCTGTATCCAGAGATCACTGCACCACCATTGCTGGATGGAGGGTTCCATGATAGATTGATGGTTGTTTGCCCTGAAGCAATCGCTGCTAAAGATGTTGGAGAGCCTGGGGCGGTCAGCGCATCGGTGGTGGCACTGTCAATATTGGATGAACTGCCAGTCCCCGAAGAATTAATTGCACTGACCCGATAATGACGTGTCGTGGATGCTTCGAGTCCTGTATGGGAGTACACTGTGACCTTAGAACCAGTGTTGTTCACAAGAACCTTCCAAGTGGAACCGGTATCTTCTGACACCTCAATTGTATACCCTGTAATGACAGTCCCTCCAGTTCCAGTTGGAGCAGTCCATGATAGATAAATTGTAGTGTGCCCAGTAGCGGTGGCAGTTAAACCTGTGGGGGCGCTTGGAGCGGTTAGAGGATTTGTGCGGGCACTACGGACACTGGAAGCAGGCCCAGTACCCGAGGAATTGATGGCACGGATACGGTAATATCTGGTTGTTTCTGGCGAAAGATTTTCATGGGTATAGACCCTGAGTACTGATCTTGTGTTGGATATCAGATCTGTCCAGTTTGAAGTACCATTGGGAGACACCTCAATTTGATAACCTGAAATGGGTGAACCGCCATTATCGGAGGGTGCACTCCATGAAAGATTGATGGTAGTGGGACTCGAAGCGGCCACACTCAAATTTGTAGGAGCACTTGGAGCAGTCAGAGCATCCGTGGTCGCACTACTGATATTGGAAACGGGCCCAGTGCCAATAGAATTGATGGCACGAATCTGGTAATACCGGGTCGTTCCTACTGCGAGGTTTTCATCTGCGTAAGTGGTGGCTTTTGATTGAGTGTCGGATACCAGATCGGTCCAGTTGGATGACCCATTAGAGGAAACCTCTATTTGGTAGCCAGAAATATCGGCCCCGCCATCGTCGGATGGAGCCTTCCATGAAAGATTGATGCGCGAAAGCCCAGAAGCGGCTGCTGACAGATCTATTGGAGCATCTGGAGCAGTCAGGGCTTGGGTGGTCGCACGACTGGTATTTGAAAACGGTCCAGCACCAATGGAATTGATAGCGCTGATTCTATAGTGACGTGTCGTAGACGGGCCAAGTTTTTCATGAACATAGCTCACGGATTTTGATTTGGTATCCGATATCAGATCAGCCCAGCCCAATAAAGGATTGCTAGATTCTTCAATTTTGTAACCTGAGATATCTGAACCACCATTGTTTGTGGGAGCCTTCCAAGAAAGATTGATGGATGTACGCCCGGAAGAGGATGCGCTCAATGATGTAGGTGCATCAGGGGTGGTCACCGTCACTGCATCGGTTGTAGCATCTGCAACATTGGATGAATTCCCAGTGCCAACAGCATTGATTGCACTGACCCGATAATGACGTGATGATTCTGGATCAAGGTTTTCATGGGCATAGGATGTAGATCTCGATTTAGTGTCAGTCACCAAATCCGTCCAATTCGATGCAACACCATCGGGAGACACCTCAACTCTATATCCTGTGATGAGTGCACCACCATTATCAGATGGAGGGGTCCATGCAAGACTAATGATGGCGCGCCCTGAGGCGGTTGCAGTCAAGCCAGTAGGGGGATCAGGAACGGTGCGACCGTCCGTTGTAGCACTGTCAGTGTTTGATGTAGCCCCTGCACCAACAGAATTGATGGCGCTAACCCGATAATGACGCCTTGTTGCAGGTGCAAGGTTTTCATGGGCATACGTTAAAGAGGTTGAGCGTGTGTTACCCACTAGATCCGTCCAATTTGACGAGCCATTTGGGGACATTTCAATTTTGTATCCAGTGATGATTGCGCCGCCATTGTTGGATGGGGCAGTCCATGCAAGATTGATGATGGTGCGCCCCGAGGCGGTTGCAGTCAATGAAGTCGGTGCATCTGGTCTTTTCAGAGCATCGGTGGTTGCATGGTCAATGTTGGATGGATCCCCTGTGCCAACCGAATTAATTGCGCTGACCCGATAGTAACGGGTTGTTTCTGGACCAAGGTTTTCATGATCAAATGTGGTGGACTTTGATTCGGTGTCATCCACCAGATCCCTCCAAATTGTCGTGCCACTAGTAGACATCTCAATTTTGTAACCCGTGATGGTTTCACCACCATTGTCCACTGGAGCGACCCATGATAGATTGATGATGGTGCGTCCCGACGCAGTTGCTGTCAATGAAGTCGGTTCATCTGCGACCTTCAGTGCCTCAGTTGTGGCTCCGTCAACATTAGACGGTGCCCCAGTCCCAACAGAATTGATGGCACTGACCCGATAATAACGCGTGGTTGCAGGTGCAAGATTTACATGAGCATAGGTTGTTGTAGAGCCAGTGATGCGTACCAAATCTGTCCAAAGTGATTGACCATCGGGAGACATTTCTATACTATATCCCGAGATGTCAGTACCGCCAGTGTTGGATGGGGGTGTCCATGATAGATTGATGATTGTACGCCCGGAACCCGTCGCGATAAACGAAGAGGGTGCATCTGGGGGTGACAGAAGGTCCGTGGTCGCATAATCAATGTTTGACGGATTTCCAATGCCAGCAGAATTAATAGCACTGACTCTATAATAATGGGTTGTTTCAGGTGCCAGATTTTCATGGGCATAGGCGATAGAATTCGATTCAGTATCAGCCACTAGATCCGTCCAGGTTGATACTTCACCATCGGGAGATACCTCAATATTATATCCAGAGATGACTGCACCGCCATCATCAGATGGGGCTGTCCATGATAGATTGATGATGGTGCGTCCCGACGCGGTTGCTGTCAATGAAGTTGGTTCATCTGGGGCTGTAGGTGGATCTGTTGTTGCATTAGCAACCGTTGATGAAGTGCTGGTACCGGCCGAATTGATGGCACTGACCCGATAATAACGCGTTGTTGCGGGTGATAGATTTTTATCAGCATATGTTGTGGATGTAGATTCTGTATCCTCTACTAAGTCGACCCAGCCTGCAGTACTACTGGCAGATGCCTCTATTTTATAACCCGTAATATCAGCACCGCCATTGTCCGATGGAGCCGTCCATGAAAGATTGATAATGGTACGCCCCGAAGCGGTTGCAGTTAAACTTGGTGGAGCTTCAGGTGCAGTAGGAGCTGTTGCAGTGGGGGCATTTGCGGGGCGAATAACCTTTACCGTTCTCATCCCACCGTCAGAATGCCGGAGAGTTTCATCGGTGGCGAGTTTTAAGAGCTCCTGTTTCAATTTCGTTGCTCCCCAACTCGGATTGTTGAATGAAAGATTTGCAGCGTAAGCGGCGAGTATTGGTGTAGCATGAGATGTGACCCCACCAGGAGATTCAACATAAATCGCATTCTGATCAAATTTACCATTCGCCTTAACGCCACTTCTTGCCTGTATCTTGGCGTTTATGCCCCCAACGAAAATAGTCCGATCGATTGCAACTCCAGTATAGGCAATGTAATCGTCTATTGATCCACAATATGGAATCCACCCATCGGTTCTATGAATATGTGGGTAATCGTCACAGTAAAGTTGACGTTGATCTTGTCCTGAAACGATGGTCGGATTTTCGAGAGAAGAGATAAAAAGGATGTCTTGGGTAGAGAGCCATTTTGCTGTCAATATTGCTGTCTTATGAAAAGGACGAGCTAAATCCGAATCAAGTTCCCACTGTGAAGTCGTAGATTGTGAGTACTGTGGTGAAGAATCGGTTGAAGTCCAAAAAATTCCGCTACCAGTCCCTAATGAGAGGTGAATCAGCCCTCCCGTATTGACCCCTCTAAGCGTCCTACCTTCATACGAATAGATTGCATTCCCACTGAGTTGAACAAGACGAGCGACTTCCGTATTGCTCTGAAACGTAGCAGTGATCCTACCGCCGTGCTGGTCAGCACCAAATCCTACTCCATCGACCACCGCAACATCTACACCACCACGTTCGTTGAGTACTGTCTCTTTGAGGCCTCCGCTCGTGAGTACAGGTTGAGCCAAGATCGGAGGTGCTAAAACTATCAGGCAACTATAAAGAACGACCTTTGAAAGACACCCTTGAATCGTGCGTCGGTTTCCTCTCAAAACGGGTATATCATCCATGATTTAAGGGTTTCCCAATTGTTAGGACACAGAATTTACGGAATAATAAAGGAACGTTTAGATCCAAAAAAAGGAGCGATCAATAAGATATGATTCTAGAAGAGGGTAAGATTTATCAATGGTGGATTTAATCAAAATGATCATTTGTGTAAAGCCCGTTCAATATAGAAAATGTGTTTATGAAATCGGGGTCAAAGTCTACCTAAGGGTCATTAAAAAAACCGCCACTTTTTAGAGATATAATGTTCTGAGACACGCGTGGTGGGTTTCCTGTAGTTGCCTAATAAGATAGCAAAGGCCCTAAAGAATGCGGGTTTTAAATCCTTCAAGATCTGATGTTCCATATCGAGAATAGATTGAACACTGGAAATTAATCAGCTTCTACATATCTCACTCCAAAATGCTCCTTCAATATTTACTCGCCCTCTAAGATCAGGTTTGTTTATAGCGTGTTCTGATCGCTTAAGAATGAGAGTTCATCTTGTAACTACGTCATGAGCTCTCTCATTATATTATGACAAACCTACAAGTAGCATCCACGATATTTGTTGGATGATTAGATTTTTCAGTTATCTTAACAATCCTATTAAGCTTCAATTAATCATGAATTCGCTCTGACCTACTTCATACGGGTTGGGTATGAGAACACCTTACTGCCACGGAAATTCACCGCTCATTTGGATGTATTGACGGAGCATAGTAGCAAGTTGACGAAAGATTTCAGGTTCGTCTGAGGATAGGTCAGTTGTTTCAAGTGGGTCCTCAATGAGATGGTAGAGTTCCAGAGATTCATAGGGGCTGTTCTGGAGAAGTTTCCATGGTCCCCGACGAACAGCTTCAATCGTTTTTCCTCCATAGTGGGTTCCACCCTCGCGTCTGGAAAAGAAAAGAACTCGATGTGGATCAGGATCTCCTTTACCTTTGAGAGTCGGGAGGAAACTGATTCCATCAACGACATTGGGACTATCAATATTGGCTACCTCCAAAACAGTTGGGTAGATGTCCATAGTGCTCAAAAGTGCGGAGCTCTTGGAGTTCGGTGCTATGTTTTGAGGCCAAGAAGCAATGGCAGGAATTTTTAGTCCACCTTCGTATACTGTGCCCTTTCCCGCCCTCAAAGGACCGTTATTGGCTCCTACATTTAATTGTCCACCATTATCACTAACAAAGATGACCAGTGTTTGATCTTGATATCCATTATCAGATAGGGCGGTGAGAACGGTTCCAATCCCATGATCCATATGCTCAATCAGAGCTACCAGTTTGGCTCTGGTAGAATCTATCCCGCCTTGCCGCTGATGGACGCGGCTCACCCACTCCGCGGGTGGTTGAATAGATATAATAGGATGAAAGGTTCAGTAGACGGCCTTATCATAGCTGTAACTTTAACGAAACTTTTATTCTATGAAATCAAACTCACATTCTCCCCCTATTCAGTACTTTGTTGGACTTGACGTTCACCGGGACACGATA
>JAPOTS010000033.1 GCA_026709065.1 Bacteroidota bacterium | reverse complement strand
TATATCCAGTAGGCTATCAAAAAAACGGTTAACCCACTAAAAAAGTTGTAGATCCAAAATTTTCATATTTGGGAATTTCAGAATCAGGTATCTTGCGCAGCTCTTTTCTAATACTATTACAGACTTGTAGAGATCTCCTACCTTCTTCAAGGACCAGATCTTTGGCAGCTCTGATATTGGTGAAGCGCCATCCTATCCTGGCCAGTAGAACTGCGAGAACGATAGATACAACTAATTGTAAAAGTTCTACAATTTCTATTTGTTGAGTGTCTACCCAGTCCATGAAGTTGATTCTTTTTGATTGGAATGGGTCAGCTAAGCCTCATCTATATAGCTGTAAATTTCTGGTTCATACCAAGGTCTGTCGTTAGAATGGATTTTAAGATGCTTTCTTATTTCGGACTTTTTATACCCCTGGCGAACAAGACCTCCAAAGGCTTCTTCCAGAAATGAAGAGGCGTAACCCTTTGTAGCTTTTAGTATGACATGTAAACATGCCCCACTTTTGACGGCTTCTAGGTATCTTGGAAGAAGATAATCCTCTCGAAACTCCTGACCAGAATAATGACCGTCCTCCTTAAAGCGCGGTCCAGGAGTAGTTGTAAATTCACGCACATGGAGGGTAAATTTTTGTTCAGTCATCGTGCTGTTCATGATTTTGTGTTGAATATTTCCAGCATATTATACTTCCCGAAAAATTTTGTTCCATCATTAGGTATTGATTATTTTCCACATCAGCATACACATTATTGCTGATTATTCTTAACCGATTACGTCTTGCAATGTTTGGTAATCCCTTTCCTCGATGACTCAATTTAGTACTGGTGCGATCTTTGGGTTTTATTGAATTTCTGTCTGTTGAATCAGCCAGTAACAACTTTAAAATTTCAGATCTCTTTATAGAACCAAATAATGGAAACCTTCGCCTTTTTAGGCTTTCGAAAATGCCTATACCAGTATCAACGAATGCAAATTTGGCCACATTGTTTCGTGTATCATAATAAACCGAAAACCACCATTTTTTCTCACACTTGCGTGATGGTTGATTTCCCGACGCATGTTCTATAGTGTTGGTCATGCACTCAATAGCAGTAGTCTGATGACCATCTTCCTGATCAACAGTCATTTTCATGTGTCTTGCCACCATATCTAATAATTCTGCTACTTTTTCAGGATCAACATAACTGTCTCCACACTTCTCTATGATTCCTATTGCGGAATTATTAATTCTGACATTTGACTTGACAAAATCGTAAAATCCAGAACCAGCCAGCAAGCATATCCTGAGCAACATCATTTCTGGGAACGTTCCCATACACAAGTCTTTGGTGATTAGGGCTCATTTCATCAAGCTTTGAAATTAGAAGCACTATAGATTCAGGTGTGATTTCATCCACAGAATTCAGGTTAATGAATACCAGTCTGTGACGAGAAATTTTTTCAAAAGCGTTTTCTAATTCATTAAAGAAACGGATCGTTTCATCAGGATTCTAAATCATTGAAAATACGTTAGGAGCAATTATTTCAACCCTTGTATAAACTTTTTTAAGTTTTGCAATTGGTTGATTCGGAGCACGATAATTCGGGTTTTTGGATCGTCTACGCTTTTTCTCTTCACTTCCTGCCCGCTGTGCATTATATCGCTTGAATTTAAGGCTCTGATACTTCTTTTCATATCCGATTGCTCATATCAATTAGTTCAATATAAGTTATTTGATACCGTCGAGTCTTTTGCAAAATCTACATGTTTTCGTAGAAATATTGCCCTGTAGCACCTGAGACGCATTTTCTATAGCCTGAGTTCAGCAGTTCGTTTACGAAAGAGCTGTTAAATATAAGATTTCCGGAAAAACTGAACACCACATCCTGTCCTTTTGGGAAGGATTTTCAAGGATTTCTGTATGTGTGAGGGGGCGGTTACAGGATCGTTCCCTCCTTGAAGAGGACGGTTTGTCGGGGGAGATTTTGTCCCACAGACCTATAAAGTTTGGTTCTATCATGAATCGTATGGGTAGAGGTCCAGACTATCACAGAACAAGAGGATAACAACTCTGAAATTTTTAAATGGTTCTACCACGATATTTGTGGGTGCAGGTCTAAACCTCCGCAGAAGAAGAGGATGACAACGCGGAAGTTTTCAATCTTCTGTATCCTCTCTCAATAGTTTTGATCTCTTTGATTTTTCCGTCATTTTCTCTACCCATTGGACAGTGGATAAATAATGCATTGTAGACTCGATACATAAACATCTACTGGATGTAGCCTCCTATCTATTTCCACACATTGTAATAGACCAGCGAGATCCTAATTTAGCGAGTGAAGCAACAAGGATTCTATAAATTTATCGCGTATGAAAAAATAAATGTGGTGGAAGCAAAATCAATCGTTTCCACACAAAACGTGGTAGAACCAGATTTCTTTAAAGTGACGAGATGTGAGACTGCTCTGAAATTAATTCAGTAGTCACAGAGGTCTTTGTATCAAGTTAACCAATCAATCTACGTCATTGAAAACTGCGCCTCAATAAGCACATATTCTTCAACTCATTGTTAAAAACAGTTTATTGAATAACTCCCCATGATTCTGAGTTCTGCTATTCAAGATTACCTGAAAGTAATCTTTACGATTCAGGAGCAAAAATCGGTGGTCACCACAGGTGATATCGCACGCATGTTAGATGTATCGGCGGCATCAGTCACAGGTATGATGAAACGACTTGATCGCATGCAACTCGTTGTCCATGAGTCCTATAAAGGCGTAAGGCTCACTGAGTCGGGCGAGAAAATAGCACTTGAAATCATTCGCCATCATCGGCTCTTGGAAACCTACCTCCGAGAAATGATGGGATATCCATGGGAAAAGATGCACGACGAGGCCGAACACCTTGAGCATCATATTTCAGAAGAATTTGAAGAGCGTATAGATGCCTTATTAGGTCATCCAACACATGACCCTCATGGACATCCAATTCCGACCAGGGATTTAAAGATTATACGCCAATCAACAACGGTTCTGAGCAGGGCTCCAAAGAATCAAACCCTTGCGATTCATCACCTTTCTGATACGAACTCAGATATCTTGCATTTAGCTGAAAAAATGGGCTTAATGCCAGGATCGGAGCTTCAAATCATTGATCAAACCCAGACAGGGATGACCGTTCGTACTGAGAATCAAAATCAATTTATTAACAATGAAATCGCAGACAGTATTTATGTGGTGGTTTAAAGAATTGTTTTTCCCATCAATGATTCCACAAGACCCACGGCCAGCTCTGCAGTTTTATTCTGCTTATCAATAATTGGATTGATCTCTACAATCTCAGCGGAGGATAGTCTACCGTCTTCGGCGATCAATTCCATGATAAGATGCGCCTCTCTGGGTTGAAGCCCCCCTTCAATCGGAGTCCCAACCCCCGGTGCAAAATGAGGGTCAATACTGTCTACATCAAAGCTAACATGCAGACTATGATGATGTTGAAGTTGTGCGAGGGCAGATCTCGTCACATCTGCAATTCCGCGCTCATCAATATCTCGCATTGTATAAATGCCCATTTTGGATGCATTCAAGACACGACGCTCATCCAGATCAAGATCACGCAATGCAATCAGTACAACATCTTTGGATTGCAACTTTGGTCCCAATCGTCCAAGATCTGTTAATTGATCAGGCCCATGTCCGCGGAGAACAGCAAGTGGCATTCCATGTATATTTCCGCTCGGTGAAGATTCGGGCGTGTTGCAGTCTGCGTGCGCATCAATCCAGAGTACTCCTTTCGGACCATGATGAGTCGTACCTCCTATACTACCAATTGAGATGGAATGATCGCCTCCCATGATTAAAGGAAACGCACCTTTCGCAAGCGATTGACGAACCGTTTCATACAGCAGAGCACAGGTATCACGAATCGGTTGGACATAGTTAGCGTTGGAGGATAAGGAGTCCCTGTGCGAAGTATGTATATTGCCCAAATCTTCGACAGAATGCCCTAAGCTTCTGAGCCGGTCTGCAATCCCTGCATATCTAAGTGCACTCGGACCAACATCAACACCTCGTAAATTCTGTCCGAGATCCATTGGAACGCCAATCAAATGAATATGGTGAAGTTTATGACTCATTTAGTGTCTCATCGTCTCTAGCCAGTGAAAAATTTGTAGATTTGTGGATCCGAAGTTACATGAACTCGTAAGCAATCATACAATTAACTTACTGAATGCAGTCACTTACCCGGTTAAACCACTATTTTATACGTTATTGGAGGTTATATGTACCGGGGTTAATATTTACCATCATCTCTGCGATCTTTGCTATCGCCGTGCCTGTGGTTGTTCGTCAGGCAATTGACAGCATTCCTCGGTTCGCAACATTATACAGTCAATTTGAAGCCACAGCCCTCCAGCATTCCCTCTACTGGAATTTTTTCTGGACATTATTGATCTTTGCTCTCATTATAATTGGCTTGAGCTTGGCGAGTGGGTTGTTTACGTTTTTGATGCGTCAGACTGTCGTGGTCGCTTCTCGTCATATAGAATTTGATTTACGTAATACGTTGTACGAACATCTCCAAAAACTGTCTACGCGCTTCTATAATCACATCAAAACAGGAGATGTGATCACTCGTGCAACAAGCGATATTGAACAGGTGCGCCGTTATATCGGCCCAGCGATCATGTACTCAACCCGTGCTCTAGTCATTGTGATCGCTTCCATTACAGCCATGCTGATTATCTCTCCAACCTTGACACTGTATGCTTTGATGCCCCTGTCTCTACTTGCCGCGGCAATATTTATTGTCGCGCAACTCGTGCATAAGCGTAGTGAAGCACTTCAGCGCCAATATGCACAACTGACGAGTCGGGTGCAGGAGACTCTAGCTGGAATTAGATTAGTCAAGGCCTATGCAAGAGAAGAAACCGAAACCCAAGCGTTTGAGAATGAAAGCAGGATCTATAAGTTGCGCATGTTAGGATTGGCGCGTGTGGAGGCTGCTTGGAGGCCAGTCTTTCTTATCGTGGTCGGCTTATCCGAAGTGATGGTTGTTTGGGTCGGAGGTCGCCTTGTTGCAGAGGGACTCATTACCATCGGAAATATTGCAGAATATATCATCTATGTGGCGCTGATGACTTGGCCCGTTGCTGCATTTGGTCTGGTGATTTCTATGATGCAGCGTGCGAGTGCATCTGCAGAGAGGATCTATGAAATCTTGGACCATGTTCCTGATATTTCGGATGATGATCGTTCAAACCACTCCATCATGAAGATTAATGGGCATGTGAGGTTTGAACGCGTTTCATTTAGATATGAGGACGATTTACCTCTCGCACTTCAAAACATCACGTTCACTCTCCCTGCGGGTCAAAGCCTCGCAATTGTAGGTAGAACTGGATCTGGAAAAACAACGCTCATTGATTTACTCAGTCGCTTATATGAGCCCTCCGAGGGACGAATCATTATAGATGGGAAAGATATCAAGACACTTCCACTGTCTGTATTAAGAGAAGCCGTTGGGTATGTCCCCCAAGATGTCTTTCTATTCAGTGATTCCATCGGAAACAATATTGCGTTTGGAACAGTCGGTGCATCCAAAGAAGACATCCATCAGTCTGCACATGAAGCAGAGTTACTTGAAACGGTGTTAGAATTCCCGCTGGGACTAAATAGCGAGGTTGGTGAGCGCGGGGTTTCGCTTTCCGGGGGGCAGGCTCAGCGCACCACGATTGCGCGCGCCCTGATACGAAAGCCCAGAATTCTGGTTTTGGATGATGCACTCAGTAGTGTTGACACAAAAACTGAGAATAGAATTTTGGAACACCTACGTAAACGGCAGGGCCATCATACCATGATTCTGATTAGCCATCGAATCTCAAGTATCAAAGGAGCAGATCAAATTATTGTACTTGATCAAGGACAAATCGCCGAGCAAGGAACCCATCTATCTCTAATGAAGCTGGATGGTCTATACGCTCAGATGTATCAGCGCCAATTACTCAAAGAACGATTAGAGTCCTTTAATTGATACCATGGAGCTAATTCCGTTAGGGACATCCTCTGCATCCATTGTGAAGTCTCGTGGGCAGTCCGCGTATGCAATTCGAGCCAATAGAGATATTTTTCTGTTTGATTGCGGTGATGGAACCCAATATCAGCTCCTAAGGGCTGGAATTTCTCACATGCGTATCCGCGTAATCTTTATTACCCACTTGCATGGAGATCATTATCTTGGAATCTTTGGATTATTGATGTCTATGTCACTTGAAAGACGTGAGCGAAAACTCATCATTGTGGCTCCACAGGGACTTTCAACAATCATCAATTCTATTTCTGGGCTAAAACCAGAAGATCTCACTTATCCGATTCAATATATCAATATAGAAGAGGGTTTTGAGTCTGGTGAGGTATATCAACACGAACGTTTTCGGGTGAGTGCTCATTGTTTGGATCATGGTATATTCTGTATAGGATATCGGGTAGAGAAAGACTCTAATCCCGCCCAGATTGACGGAAAATTAGCCATACGTCTTGGAGTCACTGAGCCAGAGCAATTTAAAAGATTGGTTGCTGGGGAGGTGGTTGAACTATCAAATGGGAAGATGATTTCGCCAGATCAAGTTAGAAAGGATTCAACAACTGTCTTCGCTTACGTCTCCGATACGCGTCCATGTAGTGGAGGGCTTGCCTTAGCTGACCATGCAGATTTGATGATCCATGAAGCGACGTTCAGTCAAACAGACATGGAGCGTGCCCGTGAGACAGGGCATTCCACTGCATTAGATGCTGCGCATGTGGCCAAGAAGGCGAATACCAAACAGCTTCTTTTAACACACTTCAGCTCAAGATATCGAGATGTAACGGTTTTAGAAGATGAGGCAAGGTCTGTCTTTTCTGATTCAGAGATTGCCCAAGAATTCCGAGTCTATCCGATTAAGCCCGACCCCCTTCCTATCAGTCCGATTCTGTAGAATGAGCGCCCAAAAAGGATTAGACCGGAAACTACTTAGGCGAATTATAGGATATCTGATGCCCTATAAACATTGGGTATTTCTGGCGTTTTGTCTGGTGCTTATCGTTTCGTTTTTAGGCCCACTTCGTCCTTGGCTGATTGGTCTTGCCATAGACCGTCACATCGTGTCAGGCGAATTAGATGGGTTATCATTATTGATCTACGCTTTATTGGCTGCAATCGCACTGGAAGGAGTTCTCGGTTATGCAAATGCATATTTTACACAGTGGATAGGTCAGCAGGCGATCTATGATGTTCGAGTCCGAGTCTTTAATCATGTACAAAAGCAATCGCTTTCTTTTTTTGATCGGACTCCTATAGGACGGCTCATCACACGTACAACGTCTGATGTAGAAGCTCTTTCGGATGTCTTATCAGCGGGGGTTGTAGTGATCTTGGGAGACTTGTTTAAGCTAGTGTTCATCGCAGCGTTCATGTTTAGTCTCAATTGGGTGCTTGCCATCGTCACGTTATGTGTCATGCCATTTATGTTGATGGTGACAATGTGGTTCAAACGCAATGTGAGAGGCCAGTATCGGGAAACACGAAAACAGGTTGCTCGCTTAAATTCGTTCATGCAGGAGCATGTGACAGGAATGCTGATTGTCCAGCTGTTTGGTCGGGAGAAAGTGGAAATGAAACGGTTTGAGAAAATTAATGATGATCATCAGACCGCTCAACTCAAAACGGTATTTTATCACTCTCTTTTTTGGCCCGCAGTAGATATAATTGCATCTATTGCGATTGGGTTTATTTTATGGGCGGGAGGAGTCAGCGCTATTGGTGGAGCACTGACCGTTGGAGTCCTGATTGCTTTTATCCAGTATTGTCGGCAGTTCTTTGAGCCGATTCGTAATCTTTCGGACCAGTTTAATACGCTTCAAAGTGCGATGGCTGGGGCAGAGCGTATCTTTGATGTTATTGACAATGATCAGTCCTTACCAGAGTCAGGAAAATTGCAACCACCAGAACGATTTGATGGGGAAATCATCTTTGAAGAAGTGTGGTTTGCTTACAAGAATCTTGATGATGGGACACCTGACTGGGTACTTCGCGGCGTATCGTTCAAAATTAGCAAGGGCCAGAATGCGGCAATTGTTGGAGCTACAGGAAGTGGAAAAACGACCATAATTAGTCTTTTGATGCGCTTTTATGATATTCAGAAAGGGCGGATTCTCATTGATGGGCAGGATATCCGTTCTATGAAAATCAAGTATTTGCGATGGCGGATTGGACTTGTGTTACAAGATGTTTTCCTGTTTTCAGGATCGATATTCCGAAATATTGCTCTTGATAACTCTGAGATCACCATTGAGCAGATCATAGATGCGGCCAAATCAATTGGAGCAGATCACTTTATTGAACAACTTCCTGGCCGATATCATCATGAGGTTCGTGAGCGGGGTGTATCGCTCTCGCAGGGGCAGAGACAACTACTTTCATTTATTCGGGTTCTGGCGTATGATCCAGATATTTTAGTTTTGGATGAAGCAACATCTAGCATAGATACAGAGACTGAGCATATGATTCAGCGTGCTTTGGAACGCGTGTTGCAGGGGCGAACATCATTGGTTGTTGCACATAGACTTTCAACAATTCGGCATGCGGATACTATCCTAGTGCTTCATAAAGGAGCCTTGCATGAGCAAGGAACCCATAATGAGCTAGTCAATGCGGGGGGGCTTTATCATACCCTGTATGAATTACAGTATCTGGAGCAGGAACAGATTGTAGAGATGCCGCAGTGAATCATGTTCATTAATTTTACGAACACACATTTGTTTATTGGGTTAACGCGTTCAGGAATAAATAATCCATGACTGAGTCAATCACTACATGTTGCTCTACCAAGGCATCGGTGCGACAAAAATACGATGCTATTGCTCGTGATCAATTGGATTCAGGGTACTGCATGGTTGATTACAAACCTCAACAAGGCTATCATGCTCAGGCAGATTTAGGGCTTGGTTGTGGGACTCCAGTGGATCATGCTGATCTTACTTCTGGTGAAATAGTCCTTGACTTAGGGTCTGGAGCAGGATTGGACGCAATGATCGCCTCTCCACTCGTGGGAGAGAAAGGGATGGTTTACGGCTTAGATATTGCGCAGTCAATGGTTGATCGGGCAAAGTCCAATGCCCTGGAGGTAGGTGTCAATAATGTGTTTTTCCAAGAGGGAGACATAGAACAACTTCCATTTGAAGATTCGTCTATTGATGTGGTCATTAGTAATTGTACCCTCAATCTTGTGCCTGATAAATTAGCGGCTTACTCAGAGATTCGTCGAGTCCTTCGCTTAGGAGGCCGGTTCATCATATCGGATGTTGTTATTGAGGGAGATCCTGATCCGACACTGCTCCGAGAGGCTGAAGAAATTGCTGGTTGTGTGGCTGGGGCCTCACGTAAAAATGCCTACTTGCAATTAATTTCTTCAGTAGGATTTACAGATATTGAAATTGTTCGTTCGCACCGCTTGAAGGTGATTAATGATCATGATGGACTTGAGAGTCTTACAATTCGTGCTTATCGCAGATTATCTTAACCAATTAAATAACTTAAAATATGAATCACTATTATGATCGTTCCCAACTCCCTCGGTTTGGAGAAATTGCTGAGGGAAATCAAGAGTTAGCCAATGCATTTTTTGAGTATTACAATAAGGTTTTTGAAGAGGGTGCATTGACTGTCAGAGAAAAGGCACTGATTGCTCTAGCGGTTGCCAATACAGTTCAGTGTCCTTACTGTATTGATGCTTATACAACGGCATGTTTAGAGTCAGGATCTGATCTGGAACAAATGACCGAAGCAGTACATGTCGCCACAGCAATCCGCGGAGGGGCCTCGTTGGTTCATGGGATGCAGATGATGGATCAGGTGAAGCAATTAAGCATGTAACATATATCCACCCCATAAGATGATTTCATTGGATACCATTCCAAGTGGTCCACGGGCTACCTCCTCATTGTCATATAGGGTTGCTCCTCTGGCATGCCCAGAAGAGCAATTCAAGGTGCTTGATGCTGCCAACGTAACAGGAGGTCCAACCAACAGTGGGCAGTTTGAGCTAGATCTGGCCTCATCTGGTTGGCCTCGACTCAAGCCAGAGAGATTGGAGATCTTTCAGATCAATCTTGGCAAACTCTGCAACATGACATGCAGGCATTGCCATGTGGATGCAGGCCCAGATAGGACACAAGAAAATATGAACCGTGAGACGGTAGATGCATGTTTACGAGCGATTGATAAATCAGGTGCCCAGATTGTTGATCTTACAGGAGGGGCACCAGAACTAAATCCGAATTTTGAATATTTAGTTGATCAGTGCATTGAACGGGGACTTCGTGTTCTTGATCGATGTAATTTGACGATCTTGTTGACTCGCCGGTATGAACATTTACCGGAATGGTTTGCCGAGCGTGGAGTCGAAGTTGTGTGTTCTTTACCCCATTATCGTAAAATGGGGACGGATGCTCAGCGCGGAGATGGAACCTATCAAAAGTCAATTGACGCATTACATCGTTTAAATCAAGCGGGCTATGGCCAAGGAGATCATCAACGAAGGTTAACACTTGTGACCAATCCAGTAGGAGCCTTTCTATCTGGAAATCAGGCCTCATTAGAATCGGAGTGGAAGATCGCCCTAAAAAGAAATTATGATATCATATTTGATCAGTTATTGACGCTCAATAACCTCCCAATGTCGAGATATCTTGAGTGGTTGGTTGAGACCAATCAGGTTGAGGTGTATCTCAACAGACTTCTTCAGGCATTTAATCCATCCACCATTGCAGGACTGATGTGCCGAAATACGCTTTCCGTTAGTTGGGATGGGTACTTGTATGACTGTGATTTTAACCAGCAACTTGAGATGCGCATGAATGTGCCTCGCCCCCATGTTTCAGAGTTTGATCTCACTACATGGATCAATCATGAGGTACGCACAGCACGCCATTGTTACGGATGCACCGCAGGTGCAGGCAGCAGTTGTGGCGGAGCAATTACATAAAATATTGATTCTAAACCTTGAATTAATCGGCATGGATTATATTAGTCATTAAAGACTAATACTCTATACGATTATAAAGTAGTTATGCAAAAATTTTCAAAAAAGGCTTTAGAATGTGCGGATAAACTATTGCTCAATCCCAAAGGACTTAGTGAGATCCATGTACAAACAGAGATGGTACAGATGCTTGAAGAATGTGGGATTGATTCGATAATGGAGTATCCATTGGGGCGAAAAGCGATGGATATCTATTCCCATCGTTATCGCATGGTAATTGAGACAAAATCTCCTGGTTCAGTGTCAGAAGATAATAAGCCTCAACTCAACAACTATCTTCGTGAGATTGCAAAGGAAGAATCATCCAGAATTCCTGAACAAGATCATGATCCTCCAGATTTCACGGGTATTCTTACCGATGGAAAGGTCTGGTATGCTTGGAAATATGACCGACAAAATGGTCATGAAAAAGGGGCACTATTTGAAAAATTTATCCCGAATGATGCAATTCATTTACTCTCAAAAGTACTAAGTTGTATTCCAAACAAGCCCTATGGGAAACCATCAATTCCAAGCAACCCTATTGAAATTTTCAAACCATATATAGATCAATTACAATCTATCTATGCCAAAGTAAATGTAAGTTTAAGATCCAGTATTCACACAAAAAAAAGTCTATGGCTTGATCTACTCCGAACATCAAGTATGGCACCATCTCAGGCAGATCAGCAAGAGCGTCTATTTGTATCGCACTCATTTCTGGTAGCATTAGCTCGTGGTGTAATTCATGCAGTATCACATCCTACGACCCGTCCTGATTTAAATAAGCTACTTGGAGATGGTTTTATTGCATGGGTGACTGAAACCGAAAAGGGTCGAGAATGGGCAGAAAGTTTGTTATCAAGAGTATTTGATTTTGATTGGACTCGCACCAAGGGTGACGTGTTACGTCCACTATACGAAAATTTTGTAGGTGATGATGACCGTAGAGCATTCGGAGAGTTTTACACTCCTGACTGGCTAGCACAATTTATGGTTGAAGATGTATTGGACGAAGACTGGATTGCGAATGCAATTAAGTCTGCTATTCGTGCTCAACGCAATTCAGATGCAATCAATGGAGTGGGCGTACTTGATCCATCTTGCGGATCAGGTACGTTTCTGTACTTCGCAGCGCGAAGAATCATGGAGTCTGAGGTCTTGAAAGAGCAATATCTCACTCCAGAGGAAAACGCTCAGGTGGTAGCTAAGTTAATTAATGGAATTGATGTACACCCGGTGGCTGCTGAAATGTCTAGGGCTACGCTGATGAGGGCGCTTGTTCGCATCCCTAGCCCGAGTTATCTTAATATATACGAGGGTGACTCTCTACAAATTAGGGAAGATCTTCCCGATGATAAGCCTCAGTTATTTACCCCAGGCGAGAATCAAATGATATTTCGTTCGCCAGGTGGATATGAAGTGATCCTACCTTCCTCTTTCGTGCAGAGCACTGGATTCGCTGATATGACCAGAAGGCTTGTAGAGGCAGCACTTCAGAAGAAACCATGTCCGCATGATATTCCTGAATCGGTACCAAATGCAGAAAGGGACCTTATTCATGAAGCCCATTCAATCCTTACCACAATCATTGAAAAGGAGAAGAACTCTGTATGGACTTGGTATATCGTGAATATGTCAGGTCCTTATCAGCTTTCACAGCGAAAGGTTAATCGCATTGTCGCAAATCCACCATGGGTCTCAATGAAAAGTATACAAGTAGCTGAGCGAAAGCGTACTTTGGAGGCCTACACCCAGAATCATACAGGTTTGTGGCCAGGTGGAAATACCGCACCACATTTTGATATAGCGCAATTATTTGTGAAACGCTGTAGAGAACTTTACTTGAGTGATCCAAGCCATGATCCATCAGCATGGCTTGTTAAGAGATCTGCAATTAAGACAGAACACTGGGAAAAATTTAGAAACTCGCACACGAATGTTTTAAAGCAAATTATTGATTTGTACCATCCTAATCCGTTTGAAGGAGGAGATGCCCGTAGATGTTGCGCGTTATTTATAGGAAGAGCGTCAAATGTTCGCATTCCAAACATGCCAGTTAAGATGGTTTATGTTGATTTAGAGAATCGTACAAAACGCCCTAAACCGCATATGAAATGGGCGGAAGCTGAGCCGATGTTAGCTTTCAAGGTAATGCCTGATCCATTCCCAGTGGAAAAATCAGGGTACTCAGAAAGTTTATTTAAGCAGGGCGCAACGATCACGCCTAAGGTTCTTACCCTTGTAAATGAAATCGTTGAAGAGGATTCCGAGAGAAGTACATTTAAGGTAAAGACAAAGCACTCTATGCATCCACCATGGAAAGACATTCGCTCTCAGGAGGGAATCTTTCCGAAAACATGGATCCGTTTAACACTCAGATCAAAGAAGTTACTCCCATTTATCATAACTCCACATTTAGATCAAACAATTGTCCCCATGGATGAAGCAAACATATATGTTCATCCAGTCCCTACCAATATTCCTTCATGGAAAAAGTTTGACTCTATTTATCAAGAATTCTGTGGGCTTGGAAAAAGTACACCAAAAACACTGATAGAACAGATTAACTTTCAAAAGAAAATTACAAGTCAACTAAAACTTTATAGTGAGAATTCCACGAGTGATAAAACTATAGTCGTTTACCCCGGAAGTGGAGACATAATGAGAGCAGCTCGAATGTCTGTGGGGCATGCGATCGTTGATTCCACAGTATATTGGTATAAAGCAGATAGCGTTTATGAATCAGCTTTTTTAGTAGGGATATTAAATGCGTCCGCTCTTGAAGAATGTTTTGCAGAAGCTAGAAACAGTGGTCGAGATTTCAGTAGAACACCTTGGAAGAAAATTCCCATCCCCAGATATGATGATACAAATGAGAAGCATCATCAGATGGCCCAACTGACGGTTGATGCAGAGGATTTAATTGAAAAAGAGTTTGATCAAAACACTGAATGGGCACAGAAAAGTTGTTCCAAACGAATCAGAGAAATACTCTCAAATGAAGGGATCATGAGTAAACTCAATGATCTTGCAAAAGAGTTGCTACCCAATCATATCAATCGCCAGTTCAATAGCTAAGTCCCAATAAAATTGAGAAAATGAGAATGAGTAGATTGTCCTATGGGAATTTGAAATTTAGAGGATTACCATAGAACAGATACTCCGACAGGGTAAGCAAAATAATTACGATTAATCTCATTAGGATCAATTTATGATGCAGAGTGCAGTTGAGGTTCGAGATCTTACAGTTGCTTATAGAGAAAACCCCGTTCTTTGGGATGTTGATCTTGACGTGATGCCGGGTACTCTGATGGCGATTGTCGGCCCCAATGGGGCTGGCAAAACAACGCTGATTAAGGCAATACTAGGCCTCATTAAACCAGCAGCAGGGCGAATCCGTATCTTAGGAAAACCCTATCAAAAAGTCGCATCTTCGGTAGGATATGTTCCACAGCGTGGGAGCGTTGACTGGGATTTTCCTACCAGCGTGATGGATGTTGTACTCATGGGGCTCTATGGCAGACTTGGTTGGATACGACGCCCCGGCCAAAGTGAGCACCAAGTAGCGATTTCTGCGCTCAAAAAAGTAGAGATGGATGATTACTCTGATCGTCAGATAAGCCAGCTATCTGGCGGACAGCAACAGAGAGTATTTTTAGCACGTGCACTTGTGCAAGATGCTGATGTCTACCTGATGGATGAACCCCTTCAAGGAGTTGATGCGACAACAGAGCATGCAATTATTGAGATTCTACATTCCCTTAGATCTTCTGGAAAAACAGTACTTGTCGTACATCATGATCTGCAGACCGTCACCTCATACTTTGATGAAGTTCTACTCTTAAATATAAGGCGTATCGTAAGTGGTCCAGTTTCAGAAGTCTTTACAGACGAGAATCTGCGGCATACCTATGGCGGTCGAGTTGCGATCATCAAAAACCCGGCATAATCATGGAGCAGTTCTTCAATGATTATACCCTTAGAACCGTCGTACTGGGTGCGACCATATTAGGGGGTGTTAGCGGGGTTCTTGGGACATTTGTCGTTTTACGTCAGCAAAGTTTATTAGGAGATGCAGTTTCTCATGCAGCATTTCCTGGGATCGGCATTACTTTCATCCTCACTGGTAGCAAGGTCCCTTTGATATTAATGGTTGGGGCAGGGATCTCAGGTTGGCTTGCCACCGCAGTTATTTTACTGATCACAACGCATTCACGCATAAAGTACGACACCGCATTAGGACTGATCCTGTCTGTGTTCTTCGGCGTAGGCTTAGTGCTAATGACGTTTATTCAGAAATCCCCCAATGCCAATCAGGCAGGGCTTGATTCATTCTTATTTGGTCAAGTAGCATCTCTGGTGGTCCAAGATGTCATTACAATGACAGTCATGGGTGCAATCGCTTTAGTAATCGTTTTACTGTTTTGGAAAGAGTTCAAGTTATTAGCCTTTGATCGTGAATTTGCTCATAGTCTAGTTCTACCAGTGCGAGGATTAGATTTTGGGTTGACAACACTGGTGGTGATTGCAATCATCATTGGTTTACAGACCGTTGGAGTTGTCCTGATGAGTGCGATGATCATTGCCCCTGCTGTCGCTGCCCGTCAATGGACGGATCGCTTAGGGGTCATGACAATTTTGGCGATGTGCATGGGAGCATTATCAGGCGCGGGGGGTGTAATCTTTAGCATTAGCGCTCCAAATTTGCCAACGGGTCCCATTATTGTGATGTGTGCGACTGCGATTGTTGGGATTTCACTTACTGCTGCTCCACATCGCGGAATCCTTTGGCAGTGGATACGCCGATCGCTACAGAATCGTAAGCTGAGGAGTGAAGCGGTTTTAATGGATTTATTTGATTTAGCCAGAACCCATGATAGTTTAGAATACCCTCATATGGAGAGGGCATTACGAGTCATATATCCTCAAACAGGGACTCTTCGTAGACAATTGAGTAGGCTTGAGGGAAAAGGGCTCGTTTCGAAAAAAGAAAATGGAGCATGGGCATTGACTCCCTCTGGAGTTCAGCTGTGTCATCGTCTAGTGAATGAGCGAATCCAATGAGCCAATTTCAATTAGAAATTCAACTCGTTGCCTCAGTCGTTGCCGCTGTGTGTGCCTTGCCAGGGGCATTTTTAATTCTGCGTAAAATGGCAATGATGAGTGATGCAATCAGCCATGCGATTCTTCCAGGCATAGTGATCGCCTTTTTTCTGACAGAAAGCCTGTCTTCTCCTCTATTAATCATGGGTGGAGCACTAACGGGACTATTGACGGTTGCACTCGTTGAGTGGCTCAGAAAAACAAATCTTGTTCGGGAGGATGCTGCTATAGGGCTCGTCTTCTCAACGCTATTTGCGATTGGCATCATCATGATTGCACAATTTGCAAGGGATGTTCACTTAGATACAGATGCCGTCTTGTTGGGAGAATTAGCTTTCGTACCGTTTGATCGTCTGATCATCGCTGGTCGTGATATAGGCCCCCAAGCACTGTATTCTTCTGGAAGTGTGGGGCTACTATGTGCAGGCTTTATTACGCTCTTCTATAAAGAATTGAAGCTGTCTACATTTGACAGCGCCTTGGCGACGACACTCGGGTTTATACCCGGAGTTCTTCATTACTTACTCATGGGGTTTGTCTCTATGACAGCCGTGGCTGCATTTGATGCGGTAGGATCAGTATTGGTGATCGCGCTCATGATAGGGCCTCCCGCAAGCGCATATCTATTGACCAATAGATTAAGTAGAATGCTGATTTACAGCGTACTATTAGCCATCATTGCAGCAATTACAGGGTACTGGTTGGCTTATCTTCTCAACGCATCCATTGCTGGATGTATGGCCGTAATGGTCGGCGTTCAGTTTGGTATTCTGTTCTGTATTGCTCCCCAACAAGGACTACTTTCAACAAGGGCACGCCAACGCAATCAAAGATGGCAGTTCGCAATAAAGATGCTGGTCATTCATCTCATGCAACATGAAAATACACCCGAAGCAGTTCAAGAATGCCGTATTGATCATCTTCAAGATCATTTAGAATGGGAAGAGGCATTTGCAGAAGGAGTCATTTCACGCGCAGCCTCTCAAAAATTGTTACGCACAGTCGGTGAAACTCTTGAACTCACACCGTCAGGCCGTCAATTGGCACAAGAAGCCATCGTCCATATTTAACCACTATTGGGCACCTCTAACTCTGTTATGTACTACGGCGGCGCAGGTAAAATATCCGACGCCCCGCGGATAGGAGGAAGCCCCCACTCAGCAGGATGATACCAATCCAGACAAAGCTGATGGCAGGCTTTTCTTGAGCTTGAACGACAACGAAGTCAGCGATGGATGCTCCGTCAAGGGAGAGAGAAATTTCGCCTGTGTCAACATTCATACCCGTAAAATAAAACCCAATCCCACCACTCTCAGCAACCAGAGGTACTACGGAACGGTCTCGGCGAATGAGATAAATAGGCATAATCTCATCAATGAGGCCTGTAGTCATATCTGCAACCTGAAGCACAGCACCAACCGCAATTTCGGTTTGTTCAATATCATCAGGAGATAAAATAGAGCGGAGATCTATTCGGGTTTCAAAGCCCGCAAAGGTGAGCCGATAATTCCCATCGGCAATCATAGAGCTTTGTCCTCGGCTTAACGATAATTCATTCCTTGACCCTCCATTTTCAAGCATCTGACGAGGCGTGACGGCTACAAAGACATCTTTTTCAAAGTACGCTTTCAGATCTGGATGTTGGATCCACTGCCCAGTGTTTGATTCATAGGCGACTGGCTCAAGACGGAATGCATTTCCTTTAGGATCAATAATATCTAACAGAAAGCGGGTGTGTCCGCGCTCTCCAGGTGCAGTACCTGCATAACTGACTTGATACCCATCAACACTGATGGGTCGCCCCTGTTCTACAACAAAATTGTTTCGATCACTCCCAGGAGGCGCATCCGAAATCACCTGACTAAATCCGGAGGACGCAATAATCCCAATGACCATGACGGCCAACCCAATGTGAGCCAGGGCACCTCCAGCCAACTTGATATTAGTGCGTGCAAAACGATAGAGCACGATCGCATTACCGAAGAGTGCAAAGAAGGCTGCAAAAAGGAGCAACATCAACTGGATTCCATAACCATGCCGTTGCCAAAACTGAGCCCCTTCTCCGACAGTGTCCGCTGCAAAAGGAGTGAAAATTAATACTAGGGCTGTACTCAGACACGATAGCAATACAGGCCAGACCAAAACACGATTGATTTGACTAATATTCATTTTCGTCCACCAGAAAAGCTGGCCCAATCCTGCAAGAATTAGGATACCAATTGTTAATGGTAATGTCCAATCATTGTAAAAATCTATTGGAACCGTTGCAGGGTTATTATAGAAAATTTTTCCGAAAATCGGTGAACTCGTTCCTAAAATCACGACTGTAGCGACGACCGTCAAAAGGACTGCACCCGAGAACACCAAAAATTCACGTGACAGAAAATGGGCATCCCGTTGTGCAGAGGGCAGTTCACGGTAACGAAACAGAAACAACCCAAAGCCTAAAAGTCCCATCGCACTGATCCAGATTAGAAGCTGGTTGTAGAGACCAAGGTCAACAAAGGCATGGACAGAGGCATCTCCCAAGATCCCACTCCGTGTAAGAAATGTAGAATAGACCACTAGTATATAAGCTAAAATAGACAGAAAAAGTGCTGATTTATGGCCGATGCCCCCTTTGCTTTGAATTAGCATTAAGTGTACGGCTGCAATTCCGACAAGCCATGGAACAAATGATGAATTTTCAACAGGATCCCATGCCCAATAGCCACCGAAATTTAAAGTCTCATACGCCCAATATCCTCCCATTGCAATGCCAACTCCCAAACACATGACACTGATGAGAGTCCAAGGCAAAGCGGGACGTACCCACTGAGTATAACGTCGTTTCCATAGTGCGACCACAGCAAATGCAAATGGAGCAATCATGGTCGTGAAGCCAACAAACAGCATAGGTGGATGAATGACCATCCAGTAGTTTTGTAGTAGATCGTTAAGTCCAGTTCCATCCGCCGGAACAAAATCTGGATTAGCCTGAAAGATTGGCGCATCTGGGTTTGCATCTGCCAGAGTTGCAAAAGGAGCGGCTCCGATCTCCAAGGACCCCAGTTGGATCCCAGATATCATGGTCAGAAGAAAGGCCTGGCAAAATGCAACCACAGTCATAACCGGGGCCTTGTATGAAGGAGTCACCCACCGTATCAAAGCAAGGCCCATCAAACAATTCATTATGATCCAGAGCAAGAAAGAACCCTCTTGGCCTTCCCAACTTGCTGAAAACAAAAAATGAAAAGGTAGGTCTCGCGAGGAGTGCGCCCACACATAATTATATTGAAATTGATGGGTGGCGATCAAGATGATTAACAGTATCCATGCACTCAGCAGACAAGCTGTCATCACAGACCATAAGACATTGCCAAATCGCAGAAAAGTCGCGGAATCATCTCCATCCTGTGATGCTTGATAGAAAGCAAACACGGAGATGATGCAACTTACAAATGCCGTCAGAATCAATAAATGTCCAACGATTCCTGACATAGTTCGCTATGACTTAGAAAGAGCGGAAAGTAAATTCTTATGTAATCCACTAAAACTTCCATTGCTCATGATCAATATTAGATCATCCGCTTGAACATCTTGGAGCAGTGCATTTAGTAGAGAATCAGCACAATCAAATGATTTGGCCTCGGTCCCCGTTTGATGAATTAGAGAGACGACCGCATGGATGTCTAGAAACTCGTCACGCATATCATTATGACGAAAGGGCGGAGAGCAAATATAGGCACAGTCTACTCCCGTAAATGCATTCCCATAGGGGACTTCAAATATTTTTCGGCGGCTTGAGTTAGAACGAGGCTCAAATACCCCGAGCAATCGCCGGGTCGGCCATCGCTCTTTGGTGGCTTGAATAGTGGCGCGGACAGCTGTTGGATGATGTGCAAAATCATCTACGACAAGAATACCGCCGGGCTCCCCTATAATTTCTTGCCTGCGTTTGACCCCCGGGAAGGTTGACAGTCCATGTGCGATTTCTTGGGCATCCAAGCCTTCATGTAATGCAACAGCGCAGATGGCAAGTGCATTTTGAAGATTATGCCTGCCATTCATAGGAAGTGTCATTACGCCAAGATCGCTGCCTTGGGCAATGAGGTGGAACCGGATGCCTAACTGAGAAGCATCAACAATTTGACCGTATACGTCATGTTCACGGCTAAGTCCATAAGTAAGTGTTGGTGCAGCGTGGGCTCGTAGCTTCTTGGCAACAGGGTCATCACCTGAAACAACCAATAAGCCATCAGATGGAATGAGCTCGGTGAAGGCTTCAAATGCCTCATAATATTCTTCCCAAGAGGAATAGATATCAGCGTGATCAAACTCCACAGAAGTCACAACTGCAACCTGAGGCGCGTAGTGCATAAATTTTGGTTGTTTATCAAAATAGGCACTGTCATATTCATCTCCCTCAATGACAAAGTGTGGCCCAGATCCCACAGAAAAATTCGTTTCTATTTCCTGGAGTACACCTCCAACTAAAAATCCGGGATCTCGCCCTGCTGAACGTAGCAGGTGAATGAGCATTCCACAGGTCGTTGTTTTGCCATGTGTTCCTGCAACAACAACACTACGACGTTGCTTTAGAAAGAAATGGTTCAGAGCTTCAGGAAATGATAATTGGGGAATGGATTTTTCTCGTGCAACGGTGGCTTCAATGTGGGTCGGAACACATGAATTTCCAGGGATGACGAGATCGGGTAGGGGGCTAAGGTTTGTTTCCGAGAACTCTCCGTGGACATGCACACCAATATTATCCAAAAATGTGCTCATCGGTGGATATACTCCGCTATCAGATCCTCTAACGCAATATCCTGCCTCTGTCAAGAGGCCCGCCAAAGCCCCCATTCCAGTGCCACAGATTCCTATCAGGTAGATATCGCGGGTATCGGGTTTCGGTAAGGGGCGGTCAAAAATTCTGAGGTTCGCGTCCGCAAAGTCCTCCAGAGATCTCATGGGTCAGGTTCGGCTACATCAGATTTTTTAGCAGATGTCATATAGCAGGCTAATGAATCCAACGCTGAATACATCACAGGTACGATCACCAATGTGAGGAAGGTAGCAAATGTTAATCCACTGATAATTGCAATGCCCATCGGGCCCCAGAACTGAGTATTTTGAGATCCAAACTCAAAGTTTGGAGTCAGATTTGATAATAATCCAACAAAGTCAACATTGAGTCCGAACGTAAGGGGAACTAACCCAATTACGGTTGTTAAGAAGGTCAGCAGTACGGGGCGAAGACGCGTTGCTCCGCCATCAATGATTGCATCAAGTTTTGTTTTTCCACGGTCGCGGAGTTGACGAATGTAATCAATCAAAACAATATTATTATTCACAACGATTCCAGCAAGGCTGATCAATCCGATAAATGTCATCAGCCCAAATGGAGTCCGCGTCAGAATCAAGCCCAGTAGAACTCCAATCAGCCCAAGAATCACCGCAAGCATGATAATTATTGGCGCAATAATACTATTAAATTGTGCGATCAAAATAATCGTGATTGCAGCAATTCCAATTGCCATGGCAACCTGTAAAAACCCAAACGCCTCGGCTTGATCTTCACTTTCCCCAGTGTAGGTCATTTGATACCCTAACGGCATGGAATTTTGATACTCTGAGAGATGATTCTGTACTTGTTGTAGAACTGCAGCGCCATTCGCACCTGGGATCACATCCCCAGTTACAGTAGCAACACGATTGAGGTCTAATCGAGTGATGGATCCATATCCACCACTGATTTCAAAGTCAGCGATAGACGAGAGAGGAATTTGCGTTCCATCGTGGATCACCGTTAGGGCATCAAGCGTCTCCAAACTCGCACGTTGGTTTTCCTTGAGGCGAACAATCACATCGTATTCATCTTCTCCCGAGCGATACTTTGTCGCTTCACTTCCTTGAATTGCAGAGCGGATGACACTGCTCACTTCACGAGAATCCAGTCCTATCCGAGCAGCACGCTCACGATCAATATGAACCTGAATTTGAGGGCGTCCAGTGTTGAGATTGTTATTGATATCAACTAATTGGGGGATAGTATTATCAAGGGATGACCGTGTTAGAATATCGGTGATTTCTTTGGTAATGCGAGTGATTTCTGAAAAATCGCGCCCAGTAATTTCAATATTTACAGGTTTACCCACTGGTGGCCCAGCATTATCTTTGTTAATTTCAAAAATGACTCCAGGGATTCCCTGAAGGGATTCTCGTAGGCGAAGAAGCGTATTTCGGCTTGTTTCTGACCGATTTCCGTAACGAACGACATTAAGAGTGACCACTGAGCTTTCAGGACTACCAGGTCCACCTCCCATTAAATCCCCTCCGCTGCTACTAGTCCCCACATTCACTAAGACATTTTTAATATTCCCTTGGTCCGATTGATTGCTTTCAATCAGGGAGTTAATGCGTGATTGAGCAATTTCAGTGATATTGTTGGTTTCATCTAAATGCGTTCCAAGAGGAAGCTCTAAGTCAACGGTAATGATGTTTGGATCCGTATCAGGGAAGAATTCTACACCAGTCGGAGCAACTGAAAATAATGTAATGATTGCTATAAATCCTCCTGCAACTGAGACCATCAGACGAGATCGATTATCGGTCAACAATAGATGGGTTCGCTGCTGGAATACTCCACCATTTAAGAGATGCCCTAATGCGCCGATGGCGATGATCAATGCGGGTAAAGAGAGTAGAATGAAAATGACCTGAAATTCAGCTCCACGCACTAGGGCCATCAACCCAAGAAACGCAGATGAGAAAATTGCAAAGACGATCCCCGCTTTGATACTTGCCATTCCACTGAGATAGATTGTTTCAACGCAGTGAATAACGACTAATAATATTCCCAGTAAAAATAGAATTCCAGCGGGGTAAAATAATGTTATTGCAGCAGGAATATTGGCAAGCCCAGCAATGACACCACCGATGATTGCTAACCCAACGCCCAAGGTCAGCGAAATAAACCAGAGTGAATTTCGTAGGATAGGATTTGGAGTTCTGATCGTAGCTGTGACAATAAGAATCACCACTGCAAATCCAATGAGTCCATAAATAAAACTTAATTGGGTAAAACCAGCGAAAGCATCATAAAGTATTAATGATAATCCAATGGCATACAATATTCCAGCACTGATCCAGAGCCATGTCTTGTGAAAGATTGACACGTCAAATTCGTAATTGGATTGCAATTGATTGTGCAGAAAACTACGATACCATCGAATGAGATTTGGTAGGGCTTGGCCAACAAAGCGATGTGTTACAGGGCTGAAAACGAATTTGTGAGCGGCAATTAAAATTGGCAATGCAATGGATAACACTAAGAGGCTTTTCCAATTTGAAAGTCCAATAATTAAGGCAACCACCCCAAGCAGTACGGCCAGAATTGATCGCACAGCCAATGAATATCTCATTTTAGGTCTTGAATCCAAGCGCACGAAGTATTCTGTATCTAAGCGCACGAAATATCCAGTGATTACGGGGTTGATCACGATGGCAACAAACAGAGAGCATGTCAGGGTTATGATGAGGGTCAAGGGTAGATAGCCCATAAATTCACCCGTAATTCCTGGCCAGAATAGCATGGGTATAAAGACGGCAACAGTGGTCGCGGTGGATGCAACGACAGCACTTCCGACCTCAGCGGTTCCGAGTTTGGCTGCCTCAAATCGTGAATACCCTAACTCTCGAAACCGGTAAATATTTTCCACAATTACCACGGCATTATCAACGAGCATGCCGAGTGCGATAATCAGTGAAAAGAGAATAATAAAATTCAATTCCTGGCCAATGAGTTGGAAGACCAGAAACGTGAGAAACATTGAAAGAGGAATGGCAATTCCAACCAGTACAGCAGTTCGGAATCCCAGAAAAAAGAGCAGGACCAGTACAACAAAAATTAGGCCGCTGATAATATTGTTTTCAAGGTCATCAACCAATAACTGGACGGTTTCGCTCTGGTCACCAGTGATAGCGATTTGTGCTCCAGTAGGAAGCGGAAATGCATCAAGAACATCACGAATTTCGTCAGCAGTGTCAAGGATGTTGGCTCCACTGCGTTTTTTCACATTCAGAGTGATGACGGGATAACTAGCAGTTTCTGCAAGGCGGAAGAGTTGTTTCCCTTCCTCCTCTTGGAGTAGTTGTAATCTGGAATAGGTTGAACGTTCTTTATAGCCGAGATAGACATCTGCGACATCACGAACATAAACAGGGTATCCGTTTGGGTTTTTGAGAACCAATCCTTCAATTTCCTCGCGAATATCTCTAAATTCCCCATCAATCCTAACGATATAGTCTCTGCTATCAACTCGGATAGTGCCACCAGGGGTGTTGGAATTTTCGGAGTTAATGGTCTCAATGAGGTCTGAGAATGTCAGGTCATATCCCTGCAGGGCCCGAATATCTACATCAACTTTTACCTCCCGATCTAATGCACCGATGAGTTCAACTTCAAGAATATTAGGAATTTTCTCAAGTTCATCACCGAGTTCTTCGGCAATATCTTTAAGCTTTGAAACTGAATAGGCACCTGCTAAGTTGACGCTCATAATTGGAATATCCTCAACATCAAACTCAGCAACAATCGGTTCCTCAATATCACTTGGAAGTCGGGCTTTTGCGATCTGAACTTTATCTCGGACTCTTTGGTAGGCAAAATCAAGTGATACACCAGTGGTAAACTCAACCATAATCGTTGAGACACCTCTGACGGAAGTAGATCGAATTTCCTCAATGTCAGAGACGGATTGTATCTCTTCCTCAATGATGCGGGTCACTAGGGACTCAATGTCACTGGGGCTAGCTCCAGGATAAATCGTGGTAACAACCACCGTTGGGATCTCAATGGATGGGAATGCCTCTTTGGAAATTGTCAGATAGCTGACAAGCCCTCCAAGTGAGAGCATAATTGTCAGAATGGCGACGGTTGGGCGATAACGAATCGCAAGGTCAACAATTTTCATCAGTTGTCTCCTGATTGGTCAAGCATGATACCAGATGATGAGTCCATTACTGGAGCTCCAAATTCGTCTAATTGAGTATACGTCTGATCAATGATGACAAGGTCTTGATTTGCAAGAGTAGATTGGCCTCTCACGACCACCTGATCACCAGGTGAGAGGCCTTCTATGATCACGACTTTATTTGCATATTCTGCACCGAGTTGAATATCTTTGACAAGAGCAGTATAACCGTCTTCCATTTCTGAGGCGATAAATACTGAATGGCCTGTTTCGGTTCGAGTGACTGCATTACGAGGAATCACGAGTGCATTCTCAATGGTCGTTCTGAGAATTGCAAGGTCTGCAATCATTTCGGGCTTCATTGTTCCATCATTATTCTCAAAGGCCACATTGACTTCAAAGGATCTGCTTTCAGGGTCTATGACGCGTCCAGCAAATATCACACGCCCCTCTCGGGGAGAAATTCCAGCCGATGGGAATTGAATTTGTGCGGGTGTTCCCACTTCGATATCGCCTGCAAATTTTTCTGAAATTCCAGCCGAGATAAATACATCCCGGGTATCAACTAATCTTAAAATCTGAGTGCCGGGGACAACTTGTTCACCGACTTCAACATACCGTGCTTCAACTGTCCCATAGATAGGTGCGGTGATAGAGGTGTAGTTCAATTGAAGAGCAACCTGCTTATAGATTGCCTTCGCTTGAGCAACATTTGATTTAGCTTGGGACAGAGTGGTCTCTAATCCAATATATTCTAGTTCACTAATGATTGAGTCAGAAAAAAGAGGGCGTTGCCGATTATAGCTTTCCTCGGCAATTTTGAGTCCTGCCTCGGCATTACTCACTTGTGCCTCTACCTGTAAGAGATTTGCACGAAGCAAATCATCATCAGTGTTTGCCACAACCTGCCCAGAGCGTACTGTCGTTCCAAGATCTACAATCTGTTCTAACGTACCAGTAGTTTTTGATGAGACAATCACATCATGTCGAGCTTCAACGATACCAGTGAGTTCAATCAAATCATTAAATGTAGTCGGAGACAGATTAAGAACTTCAACGCGTTTGGCAGATAGTAATGGAGCAGGAGATTGAACGGGTTCGCTACCCTGTGGGGAAGCACATGAAATCCATAGAATAGAGTACAGCAGTAGGGTTGAAATATGTCTCATTAATGAGTGTTACTTGTATGTAGTTGCGAGTTGTGTATCAAACTGTTGATCAAAGGGGATTCCGACAGCGACTTCTAATTGGCTCTTGGATGTGAGAAAACTGTGGACCGCGCGTAGATAATTGAGTTTACTTGTATCTAATTGTGTTGAGGCCGTTCGTAGTTGCAAGGTGTTTGCGACTCCTTCGTTAACACGGGCGAGGGTGTATTCGTAGTTTAGTTCAGCATTCGCAACGTTTGCTTCTTGATGTTTGATCTGATGAAATGCGGTTTCTAAGCTTCTCATCGCAGAATTGATCTCTGATTTAGTCGAAGCGTTTAGAAGGTCAATATTTAGTGCGGCTTGACGGGCAACGACTTCGGCTTGTGCAATCGAATTTCTACGTCCGAAACCATTAAAAATTGTCCAAGTGAGGTTCAGGCCGACATTAAATGCGGATTGCCAATAGGCTTTGCTGAAGTAAGTATTTGATCCTTGCGAGAATGAAAATGGATTCGTTGGATCGGTGACAGTAAAGGTGCGATTATCTGGGACTCGTCCAGAGTAGTTGAAGTTTGCAAAGACTTCAAGGACGGGGAGGCGATTTGCCTTGCTTGCGCGAAATCTATTTCTGGCGAAGGTATGGGCTAAGCGGGCCTCTTCATGATCGGGCCGTATTTGGCTCGCCTGTTCAAACAGATCCATTCCTACTAGTGAAATGTAGGAGGTTGGATCTTGGACCTTAAGTTGTCCATTGAGAGTGAGTTCTTGTTCAAGAGGAATTCCAAGAAGGTACTTCAGTTGATCCAAGTGATTGGATGCTTTTGATTGAGCTTGTACTAAATTAGATTCTTGATTGACCAACTCTACATCCATCGTTAATCGGTCAATTTTTGGTAGAATGCCACTGCTAACCCTCAAGGCCGTTTCGTCACGAGATGCTTTCGTACGAGCAACGCTTTGGGCTGCCACACGGGCTTCCTCTTCCGCTAATAGCGCAGCATAAAATGCTTCACGGACTTGTCCGATAATAACCTGTTCTTGACGTTCAGTGGCCTTGGAAATTTGCTTCAATCTTGTTCGTATACCACTTTTTTGGAATAGTGTAATCCAGTTAGGCCCATTGAAAATTTCATAGGTTGCAGTAATTGAATTCAGATATTGATTGGCCACTGAGAATGGGTTATCTCCTGGCTCTGCTGGGATGATACCCGCAGCATCTATGCCTCGTTGTTGGCGATCAGCGAATTCAGCAAATGATATGGGCTGTGTAGCAGTGAGGCCATCTGTCCGGACCGTTTCGTTATAGCCCAGCCACTCAACAAATGCGAATCCAGAGAAGAAATCTCCTGCTGAACTTCCTGCGAAGGGGTTGGCATCCTTGATGTTTCGGGTGTAAGAACTAAATGCTTCAATGGTTGGATAAGCGATACTGAATCCACCTTTGACTTGAAGTTGAAAGTCTTCTTCGGCAATACGAATGGCTTGGAGTTCGTAGTTTTTGATCAGGGCAATTTCAATTGCTTCTGCAAGATTTACGCGAATCGGAGGCGGTGAATTCTGGGCAAGTATGTTTGTAATTGGCAAGAGAAGAAAGAATAGTAGGATTAATGAACGCATAAATTCTGAAACTGAGTTTAGTGATTTGAACCCCGTATTGAGTATACAACCCATCTGACTACGCTGGAAACACGGGTTATACAACGTTCAATGAAATGTGTTGAAATAAACAGACTTAAGCCTAAAAACATTCTCCTTTTACAGCTGAGAAATCCCAAGTAAAATATCCTACTTTCTTTGAGGGGTGTAAACTGCTACACCTCATCACATTTTGATATACCATGCCCAGCATCATGAACATTCAAGTCTCCAAGTTTATCGGCAGTACCGCTCATGGCTTTGGGATAAACCAGAATTCAGAAGAGATCCATACAGAGCTATAAAGTCTGGGAATGTGCCGATGATAGATAAAGAATCCACTAATCAAAAGGCGGAGCATCTTCGTCAACGGAAGGTACAGCACAATCCTGGATTCTCGCCCCAGAGTAGGTTCGTTATCTTCAGAGTTTCTCAGTATACCGTGCTCTTGCTGAATCAAAGATGAGTTTGAGGCATGAAATTTCGTATACGCAATACAAGAATGTGCACGCTATTGATTGTTTTGTCTCTTGGTATTCGCTGCAGATCAGATTATTCTGACAATCTTAAAGGTTGGATTAGCCAGCATTGTAGAACACTAACAGATATCAAACAGTTAGGATTTTTGGGAGGGGTGTGTCAACGCACGAGAGGTGTAAGCTCCAATTCACAGAAAATCGGGCTGACTAACGGAAAACGATGATGCAGAGGTTAAAATCACGAATCAATTTATGTGTAACAATAATGTAAAAAGCATCTCAATGTACCACAGAATGTTTCCGTTTAGCAAGGCGAATATAGGTCTTAAAGAGGCAGGTTGTTCACAGCGTAGGTTAACAGGTTAGTGGTACTATGGTGACTGTCATGAAATCGTATCTATCATATTCATGACACAGAGCATCTGAATTTTCATGGTTCAATTTGCGAGGCAGTATTTTTTTCTAAACCCAAGTTCATGTTGTAGAGAAATTGTAATTCTGGTTTGATTTATTGAAAATGTCATATATTGCCTAAATTTTATCACTCACATACTACAGATGGCTGACTTAGCAACTTTAGAGATTGTGCCCCCGAAAGAGGCATGGTCAAATGAAGCACAGCACTTCACCCCGTGGCTTGCAGAAAATATCAATATTTTATTTAAAGAGATTGGTATTTCTGGTGGAAACGTAAAAACAGAACAGTATACAGGTCGTTTCTATGTGGATATTATAGCAGAGGAGAGTGACACTGGAAAGAAAATAATTATTGAGAATCAATTGAATCGGACTGACCATGATCATTTAGGGAAACTCCTTACTTATGCCTCAAGTTTTGATGCATCTATAATTATCTGGATTGTATCAGAAACTACCTATGAGCATCAACGGGCTATTGAATGGTTCAACGATCATATGGATAACGAAATTGCATTCTTTCTTGTAAGAATTGAGGTATATCGTATTGGTGATTCAAAACCAGCACCTAAATTCAATGTCATTGTAGAACCCAATTATTGGTCAAAAGCGATCAAGTTGAGTACTTCTGATGCTAGTATCACCCAAATGGTCTACTTTGAGTTCTGGGATGAACTCAAAAAGCATCATACATCTTTGCGGGATACAAAAACCTTAATTTTGACCAACCGACCAAGACCCCAATCATGGTTTGATATCTCAATAGGAAGTAAAGATGCAATCATTCGCTTAGATTTCTCTGTTCAAAAAAAACAGATGTCTGCAGGGATTTATATCCATAAAAATGACGATTTATACCAGTTTTTGCATGAACAAAAGGATACCTTTGAGGAATTTGTTAAAGATGAGATTCATTGGCATCCGTCTGAGGGCAAGCAAGCCTCTAGAATTCGGTGTATTAAAGACAAATGGGACCCCGATAATGAAGCTCATAAACAAGGCTATTATAAATGGATGATTGATCGTATACAGCAGATGTATGAAGCTTTTATTACTACCACAAAGGAGTATGAGTCTAACATTGAAACTACTAATCCAAGTGACAATTAGCGTAAATGACTGATCGGTCCCTGTTAGTGCTATAGTACTTTTTGAATCTACATCATATGAGAAGAGCCAGAACATCTCTCACTCCATTAATCTTTTGAATTTAAAACCTTTGAAAATTCTTATGAATAGACTGAACATTTTACATAATCATCACCCATGAAGATGAATCTGCATGGTCGGTGTACTCCTCATGCTATATCAAATCTATTTAATCGTCTTACAATGACGATGTCAATCGGATACCATAAGAGGAATACACCAAAGGCTACAAAGACGGGTAAAAATTATCCAATATTTCACCTTTTTTGAACATCTAATCTTTAAAGATGGTGGACAATGATGGAAGCTCAACTCAGTATCTTTTCTCCACCCAATCAATGATTAAATAATCAAGATAGTAGATGCCAATCTCATTGTGTAGAATGGGGCAAATGTCAATAGTAATCCAACGCATCACAGGAGATCATTAATGAGGTCATTCTAATGGAAGAAGGCAACTCATTGGGGTCGTTCCACACTCACAAACAAACACAGAAATGAAAAAAGTCAGTTGGACATCTTTTGAATCGGTAGTTTAGATTCCTGTGAAATGATTCATTTTTCTCACTCACTCCTTTGTACAAATGAACTTTGTTCAAACCATAGTTGCTTGAAACAAACAGACCTGCACTCCATTGATTGTTCATCCGAATCATCAAATGGAGAAAATCAGCACTGATCCACTTTCACCATTTCAAAACTGACATGGAATATCCATTAAAACTTCATATCGTCAAAAATGAGGTCTTCGGCAAAAGGCTCACACTTAATGATGATTCTGTCTGGTGGGTTTACTACCCTGATTCTGTTAAATCTATGGATTGGTTACCCAATGATAAGGTCATTCTAAGGCTTAAAAAAGATATGGATTCTTGGACTGTATTTACCAATGCATTCCCACCATATGACACAATTATTGAGCATGTTGAATCAGGCAATATGGTTGGTGCTGACAGAGAAACTGATCCTCGACTTTTACGACCTTCTCAATGATTGAGGAAATTAACCTCAAAAATTCAGAGTCTCTGTGGACAGAAATAATTAAATACCAACAGAATTATATTTCAGGCGATGAATTTATTTACCGCGGACACTCTGATGCAAGATGGCAACTAATACCTGCCGTTCTGCGCCCTAAATTTAAAAACAGTTACTCAGTTCATTGGGCATCCACTGAATTCTGAAGATCAGTTATTTGCAGAGTTAGCAATGCTACGTACTTTATTTATAACTGCTACGAAGCTTGTATACCTACTCAGAATGATTCAGTTAAATTTTGGTTCTGCAGATTTCTGAGGTGATCTGAATCTTTATCCAAACGATTGATGGTAAAACCTCAAATTTCTGAGGACACAATCACACTTGATTGATCGGGAGGAGATCATACAAAATCTTTGTGTTGGTGAGCACGAAGATAATCAACGATATTTTTCACTTGTTGAGTACTATTTCGATGACAGATTAAGAGTGCATCATCAGTGTCAACGACCACTGCGTCATGGATGCCAACTATGGCAATGAGTCGTTCTCCTGCATCCACCAAACATCGGCTTGTATCATGAACAATGGCATTACCTCTAAGAACATTTCCATGCTGATTTTTTTCACTCAAATCATAGACAGCACGCCAATCCCCAATGTCACTCCATCCAAAATTACCTGGAATTACATGCACATTTCCTGCACGCTCCATCACACCCACATCAATGGAGATGCGTGCACTTTTGTGATAGGCTTTAATAATTGAAGAAGCCTCCTGATCTGTACCAAGATGATCACTTGCCTCCTGAAAAGCATCCCAAGTGCTCTTCAAATGGATTTTCATATTAGAAAGAATGGAATCAACTCGCCAGACAAAGATTCCACTATTCCACAGAAAATCACCTGAATCAAGAAATCGCTCCGCAGTCGATTCGTTTGGTTTCTCTGCAAATGTGCGTACAGGGTAGACTCCTTGATGTATATTTTCTGTGGGATCATATTGGATGTACCCATATCCAGTTGCTGGGTAAGACGGTTGAATACCTATCGTCACAAGTGCTCCAGGTGCTTGGGCTACATCGGTGGCTTTTTGAAGTGTTTGAAGGAAACGCTCTTCATCCTTAATCAGGTGATCCGATGGAAGAATCACCATGATTGCCTCAGGATCAATTTGATGTAGCTTAAAGGCGGCATATGCTATGCAGGGGGCTGTATTTCGACTAATCGGCTCACCAAGGATATTATTCTCTAAAATATCAGGGAGCTGCTGGGATGTGAGGGGGACATAACGCTCATGCGTAACAACCAGAGTTCGTTCAAGTGGAACCAGAGGCTTGATACGACTTACGGTCTGTTGTAGCAGGGTTTGCTCCTCAAATACACGAATGAATTGCTTAGGGTGCGCCTCTCTACTTTGCGGCCAAAACCGACTTCCAATCCCGCCAGCCATGATGATGCTATAAATCATTTAATTGGTTTTGTGAGTTCAAGGTTGATCAAAAGCCACTAATAGTTGACTAATCGCTCAATTTATAGTAAAATAGGTTATACGAGATAATTCTTGGTCAAAAATTGATCTACTCGCGTTAAACTTACCAAGATCATACTAGTGACTCTATAGTGATATGAAAATTGGAATTGTTGGAACTGGTTACGTTGGATTGGTTTCTGGTGTCTGTTTTGCTGAAATGGGCAATGATGTATGGTGTGTAGATGTGGATGAATCAAAGGTAGCAGTGTTGCGCCAAGGTAAGATGCCAATCTATGAACCAGATCTGGATGCTCTGCTTCAGCGCAATCTTCGCGACCAGCGTCTGACGTTTACCACTTCACTGAATGAAGCTCTCAGAAACTCTGAAATCATTTTTCTCGCACTCCCCACACCCCCCAATGCAGACGGCGAAGCCGACTTATCCTATGTACTTGGTGTAGCCCAGAACATAGGGGAATGGTTAGGAACCCGCAGTGGGTCAATTTATCGCATCATTGTCAACAAAAGCACCGTTCCAGTTGGAACTGCTGATCAAGTCAGGAGCGTCCTTACTGAGAAAGGAGCTGTCTCTGGTCAGGACTTTGATGTCGTCTCTAACCCAGAATTTCTTCGTGAGGGTGCCGCGGTCGATGACTTTATGAAACCAGAGAGAATCATCCTTGGAACAACAAGTTTAAGAGCCTCAACCAAAATGAAGAGACTCTATGAGCCATTTGTTAGACAAGGTAATCCCATCATCGTCATGGACGAGCGATCCGCGGAAGTCACCAAATATGCAGCGAATTCATTTTTGGCCTCACGCATCAGCTTCATGAATGAGGTTGCAAATTTGTGTGATCTTGTTGGGGCAGATGTCGATAAGGTCCGCATTGGAGTTGGGAGTGATAGCCGAATTGGGAGACATTTTCTTTACGCAGGGATCGGGTTTGGAGGAAGTTGCTTTCCAAAAGATGTTCAAGCACTCCTACGAACTGCCCGAAGCCATAATTATGAGTTCAAAATCCTTCAAGCCGTGCTTGATGTGAATGATACCCAGAGAAATCTCCTTGTTGAACGCATTAAAGCCTATTTTGGGGATCAATTAAAAGGAAAACATGCAGCGATTTGGGGACTAGCATTTAAGGCGAATACAGATGATGTTCGTGAATCCCCTGCACATGTTGTAATACATGGGCTATTAGAACTGGGTGTAGAGATCACAGCATTTGATCCAGAGGCTATGAAGACATCCCAGGCTATATTTGGCAATAAAATTACCTATGCGGAGAATGCATACGGTGCTTTACCCGATGTAGATATGCTCATCATCTGTACAGAGTGGCCAGAATTTCGACGGCCTGATTTTCAGCGCATGAAAGGACTTATGCGCAAGTCTCTTATATTTGATGGGCGTAATCTATATACCGCTCATAGAATGGCTGAACGAGGTTTTGAATACTACTCCATTGGACGACCAGTACCGTCGATAGGTTTAGCCAATGATCATCATGATTCTGTATAGCAATGGATTGGCAGGCTTGGTTAACTATTGGCACTATCGTTGGAATTGCAGTCGCCCTTGTTAAGGATCTTGCAAGGCCTGATGCTATCTTCTTGGTCGCACTCGGAGTTTTTCTTACCGCTGGGATTATCACCCCTGCAGAGGCATTTGCTGGATTTTCTAATGGAGCTGTCATTGCATTGGCATCGTTATTTGTCGTCGCGGCAGCGATTGAAGAGAGTGGGCTTTTACGTCGAATTGAATGGAGGCTACTTCGCAGAGTTCACCGACTGTCATTTTCGCTCTTACGAATGATGGCTCCAACTGCATTGATTTCAGCGTTTATGAATAACACACCAGTGGTTGCAATGTGGATAAAACCCGTTCAGCGATGGGCTTACAGATCAAAGATATCTCCATCAAAAATGCTGATCCCTCTGTCATATGCATCTATTGCGGGGGGTATGGTCACATTAATGGGATCTTCAACCAATGTAGTTGTCGCTGGATTAGTTGAAGGACACGGTTATCCTCCTCTTGGACTTTTTGATTTTTCTCTTATTGGATTGCCCGCAGCGATCGTAGTCTTGATATTTTTGGCTTTCGTTGGGGTACGATTATTGCCAGATAGGGCATCTGAACCTGTATTTACACGGTCTCGGTTACAGCAATGTCTCTTTGAAATCAGGATTAGCCAAGGCTCCTCATTTGCGGGGCTTACATTGGAGCAATCAAAATTGAATACCGAAGATGAATCTGCCACGATCGTTCATGTTCGGAGGGGTAAGCATGTGATGCCAGTAGATCAGCAACTCATCCTTGGTGAGGGGGATATTCTATGTTTTAGTGGTGAAGTTTCAGTATTAGAGGATCTACTTTTGAGGCCTGGCTTGGAGTCTGGTGTCTCTATTTCCAGGGAGAGGACGGCCAATTTGCTTCCCATGTATGAAGCTGTCATTAGCGATACATCCAATTTAATTGGGAAGTCGTTGGGAGATATTGATTTTTTAACAACCTATGGTGGAATCGTTCTTGCTGTTCAGCAGCGGGCAGGAGGGTTAGAAGGTGCGATGACCGATGTCCCATTAAAAGCTGGTGATTTAATTCTAGTCGGAGCAGTTGGAGACTTTGAAGATCGTTGGAGCTCAAGTCATTCAGAGTTTTTCTATGTATTACCACGTGGCACATCTCATGGTAAACCCCCCAAGCGGAAAATATTGGTCTCACTGGGTATTTTATCAGTGATGATTGTGTTTATTGCGTTTAGGCTTCTTCCATTATCTACAGTAGCATTTGGTGGAGCGTTAGCCATGGTAATGACACGTTGTATCGGAATTCGTTCCGCGCGTAATGCTCTAGACCTACAAGTACTTCTGCTGATTGCTGCTGCATTAGGTATCGGTGTTGCAGTTGAAAATACAGGTGTTGCCGATGGGCTTGCACAATTATTAACAGGGTTTGCTACGGTGAGCCCAATCTTAGCTTTGGTCGGGCTCTATGCATGCACTAACATTCTGACCGAGTTGATTGCCAATAAAGCCGCAGCAGTATTGATGCTCCCCGTTGCTTTCTCAATGTCAACATCATTGAATATAGAACCACAAGCGTTCATATTGACGGTTGCGCTCGCGGCTGCCGCAAGTTTTATGACACCTGTTGGATATCAAACTAACTTAATGGTTATGGCGGCTGGAAATTATAAAGTAAGAGATTACATACGGGTAGGTTTGCCGATCAGCTTACTGGTCATGACGACTGCTGTGATTATCATTTCAATGAAGTGGCTTTGATTTAGATGCAGAATCTGAAATCATCTCAGTGGCGAGAGTTCAGCAATGATTTGATAGAGTCTTCTCACCTTAGAAATCTGTTATCCATCATTCTAGATGCAACCATTGATTGAACCTCACGGCGGTTCCCTCTCACAACTTCTTGCGAGCCCTTTGCGTGCTGATCATTTAAGGGATGAGTCCATTAAATTTCCATCAATTTTTTTGAATGATCGCCAATTATGCGATGTAGAATTGCTTCTCTCTGGTGCATTTTCTCCTCTTAAAGGATTCTTAAATCAAGGTGATTATGACAGCGTCTTAGAACGCATGCGTCTATCATCAGGATTTTTGTGGCCCATACCGATCACACTTGATCTGACTCAAGAGGATACACAACGCATAGGTAACTGTGATCAAATTGCACTTAGGGATGTGACAGGAATTCTCATTGCAATCCTTAATCGTGGGGATTTATGGAGACCAGATAAACAGAAAGAGGCTGTTGAAGTTTTTGGTACTGATAGCTGTGAGCATCCTGCCGTAGATTATCTTATGCGACGTGCAGGCTCCTACTATCTCGGTGGGCATCTGGAGGGAATACAAATGCCGCCACACTATGATTTTCATAGTCTAAGGCATTCTCCCAGACAATTGCGAACAGAATTTGAATCGCACGGATGTTCCCGTATTGTGGCATTTCAAACGCGTAATCCGATGCATCGAGCACACAAAGAATTAACTGATAGAGCAGCACGCGATGTAGGAGGTCACTTATTAATTCATCCTGTTGTAGGGTTAACAAAACCTGGAGATATTGATCATTTTACACGAGTCAGAAGCTACAAGAAGTTGCTTCAATATTACCCCAAAGGGAAAGTTTTTCTAAGTTTGTTACAATTAGCAATGAGGATGGCAGGGCCGCGTGAAGCGCTATTGCATGCCATCATTCGCAAGAACTATGGATGCACGCATCTGATTATTGGACGCGATCATGCGGGCCCCGGCAATAGAAGTAATGGGGAGCCATTCTATGGTCCTTATCAAGCTCAGGATTTGCTTAAATCGCATACTAAAGAGTTAGGCATTGAGGTTGTCCCGTTTCGTTTGATGGTGTATGCTCCAAAGTCAAATGCTTATAAGGCGATTGATGAGGTCCGAAAGAATGAGACAACGCTCAGTATTTCGGGGACACAACTCCGGACGATGTTGCTTAATGGAGATGAGATTCCCGAATGGTTTTCTTACAGAGAGATCATTGAGGAGTTACAACAGACATACCCTCCTAAATCGCATAAGGGATTTGCAGTATTTTTGACAGGGTTATCTGGATCGGGTAAGTCAACCATAGCAAATGCGCTTCAATCTCGCTTGTTAGAAACCTTATCCTGTCCAGTGACCTTACTTGATGGGGATGTGGTTCGTACGAATCTGAGTAAGGGGTTAGGGTTTTCAAAAGAGGATCGTTCCACGAATGTGCAGCGCATTGGGTATGTCGCCTCCGAGATTGTCAAGCATCGGGGAGTCGTCATTTGTGCTCCAATCGCTCCATACCAAGAAGATCGTACAATTAATCGTCAGCGTATTGAGCGCGAGGGTGGCTACATAGAGGTTTTTGCCAATGCATCCATTGAGGTATGCGAACGTAGAGATGTAAAGGGACTGTATGCCAAGGCAAGAGCGGGCTTGATCAAAGGATTTACTGGAATTGATGATCCCTATGAAGTTCCTAACGATCCAGAAGTAATATGTAATACTGAACTAGAAACAGTTGAAGAAAGTATAGGCTTGGTTATGACAAAGCTCAGGGAGCTTGCATTTTTTGTTCAACCTGAAATAGATGAGTGATACGGTTTCTAATGCTTTGATTGAGCGAATTCATGCAGTTGATCTAACAGTTGCAGTGATCGGACTAGGCTATGTTGGATTACCGCTCGCAGTGGCCTTTGCGGAGAGGGGATTTAAGGTGATCGGAATTGACATAGATGTAGAAAAGGTTCGCCTAATCAACGGTGCAACTTCTTATGTTGAAGATGTACCAAGTGAGCGATTAGCTCAGTTAGTATCTGACGGTTTATTGAGGGCGACCGATGGGTTTGATGTACTTGATCAATGCGATGCCGTCAGTATCTGTGTTCCAACTCCACTACGAAAAACCGGTGCGCCTGATGTTTCCTACATTTTAAGTGCCACAGATGCAATTGCTAAACATCTTCACCCAGGTATGTTAATCGTTTTAGAGAGTACGACCTATCCAGGAACGACGACCGAGGTGATCCTCCCTCATTTCCATGACGAGGCGGGTGGGTTAGAAGTTGGAAAAGATTTTTTCCTATGTTTTTCGCCAGAGCGCGTAGATCCAGGCCGCCAGGATTGGACTACAGTGAATACTCCTAAAGTGATGGGTGGTGTTACACCGACATGCCTCAAAGTAGGAAAGATATTATATGAGTCGGTGATTGAATCCATTGTTCCTGTTTCAAGCACTGAAGTTGCTGAATTAACAAAGCTAGTGGAAAATACATTTCGGGCTGTCAATATTGGATTGGCCAATGAAGTGCTACTGATCTGTCACAAATTAGGACTCAATGCTTGGGAAGTGATTGAGGCAGCAGCAACAAAACCTTTTGGCTATATGAAGTTTCTTCCTGGTCCGGGTTTGGGTGGGCATTGTATTCCAATTGATCCCCAGTATCTCTCTTGGAAGTTACGGACACTGGGATATACTGCTCGATTCATTGAGTTGGCAACCGAGATCAACACTGATATGCCAAGATACTGGGTTCACAGAGTTCAGGATGTTTTGAATGAGGTAGGAAAACCTCTTAATGGTAGCAACATTCTTGTCATTGGGGTTGCCTATAAAAAAAATGTAGGTGATTTACGAGAATCACCTGCTTTAGATATTCTTCAATTACTTAGCAATAAAGGTGCTATGATTAGTTATCATGATTCTTATGTACCAGTCATTCATCTCAATGATAAGGAGATGCTGTCGGTCAGTAATTTGAACGAGGCAATAGTCCATTCGGATTGTGTGCTGATTGCAACTGATCATGATTGCTATCTATGGTCAGATATCTATGGTCAAGCTCAGACGATCGTAGACACTCGAGCGACATTGCATCAAGAACATGATCAAATCTTAAAGTATTCTCATGGTCCAACCAAAGATGTACATCTGCCATAATAATAATTCGTAGCCAAACTTGAAATAATTGATGATTACTTTCAGATCATTACCCATAATTGTAAAATAACTAACAGTGAAAATAACCAGCAAATAAGAAAATAAGAGCAAAGAATAAGTTCAATTATAGCTCCTCACAGTTTTATTAAACCTTTGCCCAGTCAGGATCATAACTCATAAATTTCTGACGTGAACTTGGAATTGCTCAAACAATTTCTCTTAGGATCTACACCCTCTGCAATAAATCGGGATGCCTTAGCTCTACTGTGATGATCCTTCAAAACGTTTACAGCGGGAGTCGTGAGACATTATGAATAAGACGAACAGTACTAATGGCAGGGTTGTATCTCCTCAATATTGAATTCCAATACATCCTCCTGCCATTCATTTTGTTGAGAGTCAAATCTGTGAACATCACGAGTGAATCCAGCAAAGATACCAAGGCCGTTCTGCACATTAGAATACAGACTAATAGGAGTTGACCGTGCAATATTTGGTAATCCAAAGTTGATATCATGAATTGCAAGGGATCGCTCATATGCAAACAATTCATCACTAAGTGCCCATATTTCAAGGATAAAACGAGATTGGATTGACTTGAGCAGTTTTGATTCAAACGTGATTTCAAATTGCTGTATAGTGGATTCAAACAATTTGTCTGAGAAGTAAGGTCTCCAGAAATTTTCGTCAATTGCAGGGAGAGTTGGATCATCTAGGGTCTCTATAAAATCACGAAATAGAGGAGAGTTGCTCTCAAATGTGAGCCGATCATAATACAGTAACGCATCGGGAGCATCGTGGATGACGATTCCAGCAGTATCCGAATCACAGAATGGGACTGCTTGGGAAATAGATGCCTGATAATAGTTGCTACCAGGCATATCCTCCACTTGAAAGCGAAGCGAATATGTTTCTGTTCCAAGAGAGTCATCTACATCTATTTTGCTGACAGTCAGTAGATTGCTTTTCAGAATAGGAGCCTCGGAAGATGCCTCTACTTGGGGGTATCCAGTCGCACTGACTTGGGTTGTGTATATCATTCCACTGACAGGGCGGTGTGCATGAACCGACCTGAATATCCCGCGAGTGTCGTACTGCAACGTATCAGAAAAATTGTTTTCCCCAGAAATAATTACGGTAACATCCGGTGTAATTAACTCACTTGAGGTGGAAATAGTGTCCAGTATAGAGGCACTTTTCCGTACTCTAAGCCACCAGAGGCTATCAGGGGAAAAATGAGACTCTACGACCAATTTGGCCTGATAATCTTCGGGAGTGTTTAACTCAACTGGCGATTCGCATCCACAGAGCAGTGCAAATAGCAGAATGACAGTCCATTTTGACATTGATCAAAATATATACTGCCAAGAAATTGAGGGAATTAACTGAAGCAGGCTCAACTGTTCATATTGAATAAGTGTAAAATCACCACTAGTGAAATACTCATCTGGATAAATAAACATAGGATTTTTCCGATTATAGGCATTATATACGCCTATGGTAATTGTGCGCTCTGCCCAAGACTTCTGCTTCGTAAAATATATACTGAAGTCAAGACGGTGGTAGATTGGTGCCCGTGCTGAATTAACTGGGCCAGGCTCCAAAGCATTATATGAATAATTGAACCCCGACTCTGGCCGTGGTTCTACAATATATCGCCCTTGGTGGACCCATACGGGGTACCCGCTTCCATATACCCATACAGCCGAAAGGTGAATTGCGTCAGATAACTGATATTGCATGACTAACGATATATCATGGCGACGATCAAATCCGTCAGGAAAGGGAATTCCGTTATTGAGCAGGTCATACCGTCGAGTTGTTTTTGCCCATGTATAGCCGATCCATCCAGACAATGGACCGCCTTTTTTCCGAATCAACATCTCCAAACCTCTTGATGAACCAGAACCACTTTCAATTAAATCTGGCCAATCCAATAAAGCAGACTGAAATCTGTCAGATCCAAACGAGTAATCTATGTGTCCTTTCATTCGCTTATAATAGCCCTCCATAGAAAATTGATAGTGCCCATCTTGGTAATTTTGCACAAGACCTGCAGCAAACTGATAGCCGCTTTGGGGAGGAATACCATTGATGCTTGGAATCCACAGATCGGTTGGAAATGCCGATCCCCCTCCAGTCAATAAATGTACATATTGTTTGGATCTGACATAAGAAGCTTTTGCGACGGTATTTTCTGCAATTCGTACGTTGGTTGACAACCTAGGCTCAAAAGACTGGAACCGTTTGTCACTAGTATAATACATAGAAAATCGAAGGCCAGTGGATATCTTTACAGAAGGGAGTAGTTGTATTTCGTCTTCGGCATAGAATGACATCTCTCGAGAGCGAATCGCCCCAGAAGGAGTTTGTAATAGATTAACAGGAGGCTTACCCGATTGGTCAAATAGTGTTTGAGTACTTCCAGGTGTAAATCTATGCAAAATGGCCTGTGTACCAAATCGAAGAAAGTGCTGTGTGTTTGGGAGATACTCAAAATCAATTTTTGCAGTCCAGTCATCAATCCCTGAGAACCATGTCTGATTGAACTCAATGGATTCACCATCTTCAATGTCAATAAACTGTGTATTTGAGTTGAAGCGATAGTGTGTAATCCCGATAAGAGCACTAGCGAATAGACGATCTCCGATGACGCGATTCCAACGTAGAGATGCTAAGCGATTTTGCCAGCCGAGCCTATAACTATTTTCTATTTCCTCGCTTCCAGGAAATGGTTTTCGTAAAAAGGAAAACTTATCCTGGCCCGCATAAGCACTCAGGTAAATGCGATTTCGTTGGGAAAGTATAAAATTGGTTTTGAGATTCAAATCGTAAAAACCTGCACTATTTTGGTCCGTTTGTCCATTATAATAGAGTTTCATCAACTCATCTGAGAATGTTTCTCGGCCGGCAATCAAGAAAGAAGCTCGATCCTTGACGATTGGCCCTTCAAGAACTAATCTTGAGGAAATGATTCCAAGCGCTCCTTCCCCCTCAAATCGTTTTAAGTTACCTTCCTTCATAGAGTAATTCACGACCGATGAGAGTCGACCTCCGTAGCGCGCTGGAAATCCACCTTTAATCAGTTCAACCTGTCTCATCGCAGATGAGTTGAAAACACTGAAGAATCCAAATAGGTGATTGGGATTGTATATATGGAGTCCATCTAATAAAATCATATTTTGATCTGCACGTCCACCTCGAACATAGAGGCCACTACTCCCTTCAATCCCCGACTGAACTCCAGGGAGGAGTTGAAGTGTTTTCTGAACATCAATTTCTCCAAGGATCACAGGTAGAGTTTCAATTTCCTCGATGGGTATTACGTGACGGCTCATCTGAATATTATCAAGTTCAGTCTCTCTCTCCGCAACAACTTGAAGATCTCCTAATTTCAGCACACGAGGTACAAGGTTAAAGGTGAGTATTGTATCTCGTGTAACCACAAGAGGGTTCGAGATTGGCTCGTATCCTATATGAGAAATCCACAACAAGGAAGGGGCTGGGTCGGATGTCAGGGTATAGAACCCGTACTGATTTGTCGTGGTACCAGTTTTAAGGTCAGCAGCATAGATGCTTACCCCTGTAATCCGCTCACCATTCGTTTCATCTTCCACATAACCACTGATGGTCACACTCTGGGCAAATATTGAGTCAGACTGGGCTATCCAAATCAATAGCAGTAGTAGCCCATAGACAAATAATCTGAATGAGTCATGCATTCTCAAATTTAGGATATACGAATGAGCGAAAGGCTAAATTTAGACTACTGATATCACTCTTAATCCGAGTTAAAAATGGACATGAACTCCCAATCCCCAAGCGATAGGGAAGGATCCAAGATCGCCCGTATGGTCAATAGAAAATGCGACATTCGCTCCAAGAAATAGCCCCTTGGAAACAGAGTTTCTAGTTATGGGAACTTCCGCAGCACCCCCGCTAGAAAACCGCCATCGTTCAGAGGTGCCTTCAACTGGAATGACGGATTCTCTTCCAACTTGACCAAAAACTTTAAACTTTACCCTATTCCATGACCCGACAGGATGATTATACCGAAGGGCAGCATTGATGTAGAATCTATCTCCGTCTTCGGTAAGTGGTTCCACTCTTTGACCCACGGACTGGAAGAGAATCTGAATAGATTCATAGCGCAGGCTAAGTCCATCGATATGATTGCCATATATAAAGCCTATTCCGAAACCTGATTGAGCTTTTATCTGGGGTGTATAGAATGTAGCGATTACAGATAAGAAGAGTAATGTGACTAATAGGTATCTCATTTTCAAATATGAACAAATTTTGTAATAATACAGTAGGGTGATTGATCATGCATTCAGTAATCAAGTAATGCTCACTTGCTTGAGCTTGATAGTCTTTTGATCATGGCAATACATGTATCAGAATCTAAGATTCGCCCTGACAGGGTATTGATTACCTTTTGAAAAGTCGAGTTGAGCATGATTTGGAGTTACTGTTAAAACTGCGATTGTAACCTTCATAAGTACTATTGATCCAACCACTTACGCTCACTGAAGAAGAGAGTGGTATACCTACGCCCCAAGATAAGTTACGTCTGATTTCCGAAGCACTAAATTTAGTCTCGTTAAGCTCACCTGTAACAGTTGTCGGCAGGTTCAAGTCAAAAATGACATCAACATTTAAATTTAAATCACGGTCACTTTTTTCGAAAAAAAAGTGTCCCACTAACTTCGGATTCACTGTCCCTATTCATCGTAATAGGCGCTCTGAAACTCAAGTTCGGTTGTGGCGGACATATAAACACTCCAGTTGATAAACCATTCATGTCCCTTGACGCGCCTACGATCATCAAGGTAACGCAAGTTTGCAAATTGTGGTGGACTTTTTCCGCAATTTTTGCTGTTTCCTTATGTGAGGAATTTTGAACGAAGGGGCTATTTTATATGACTTTTTACTCCATTTCTGGTGGTTCTTCTTGCGGGCGTTCTGCTTTCACTTTTTTTGCATTTTTGCCCAATTTCATTAGCCTAGCTTTTGAATAACCGTCAACATGGTAGGTAATAGTTTGGCTGATTTGAGGGTTCGGGGTTTGGCTCAAATAAACACGAAAAATATAGTCAAATGAAAGGAGTTAATCGTGAGTCCAAAAAATTTGACAAAAAGGCCACTGCATTAGGGGTTGTTGATAAAAAGATTTTCAAAACGCTCAAAATAGCCCGATTTGGGGCTAAAATCACTGATTGCCCCCTCGAAAATCCGTAAACTATTTTGAAATTTCTTTCAAAAATCTACTAACCTTGCAAACTTGCGGTAAGTATCACAAGCTACTCAGGCGGCGTAAAAAAATTACCTTATCAACCGTTTCAAGGTCTGATCTTTCGATTTCAAAAACAGTCACTTGGGGAATAATACTTGTTTTTTGAATCGTTGCATCTTGTGAACTATCTTTTAGTGATATGGAATTGAAGGGTGAATACATTTCCTATAGCTATTTTTCGTAAAGGTCTTTAGTAGATGTACCTCGCAAACCAATTTTCCATCCATGCAATTAACTGAAGTTTAATCACATCCTAAGATCCTCATCACGGCGTGAGGCACACTAAATTAATAGAAATTTAAGAATTTGTTTTAGACCTGATGATTCTAAATTATAGTGAAGATAGCAAACATCATATAATTGAACCTCATATTGAAGATCTGATTCTACAATCGTCCCTCCATAGTTTCTTCGGGAAAGTCTTCCTTAAAAACCGTCTCTATATCCCCGTACACTCACTTAAACAATTTAAGCCACAAGTGTTGGTGAAAGAGATTTCCAAGGTATTCTACTAAAACCGTAACACAGACGAATGATATGACTCACAGCTGGTTGATGTGCGCTATATTTCAATCAATATCTATCGTTTAGCCAGAGAATCTCTTTGCATCAATGCCTCTAATCTTGATGATCAGAATCGCTGACCCAACCTGCTGATTCATTGATTACATAGTGGGGGCGTCCTTTAACCTCTTCAAAGATTCTTCCTAAATACTCTCCAAGAATCCCTAAAACAATGAGTTGAATTCCCCCTAAAAAAAGAATCAACACGACCGTTGAGGTCCAGCCCTGTGGGATGTCCTTGCCGCTCATAAATACAATTAGTGCGTAAGCTAAATAACAAAACCCCAAAAATGCCGCCCCGACACCAAGCCAAGTAGAAATTCTTAGAGGTGCCGAAGAGAAAGAGAGCAATCCATCAAGCGCTAGCCGAGTCAGACGCTTCATATTATAGCTCGGTTTTCCAGCATGACGGGCCGGGCGTGCATATTTGGTTCCAATCTGTTTAAAGCCAACCCATCCTCGCAGACCTCTGATAAACTGACGATGCTCAGGCAATGAATTCAATACATCCACTACTTTGCGATCCATCAGAGCAAAGTCACCAGCATCTCTTGGAATTTGAATATTTGAGGTTCTATCAAGAAGTCTATAAAAGCTACTATAACAGGCACGCAAAAACCAAGATTCCTTTCTATTGGTCCGAATTCCATAGACCACATCGTAGCCTTCACGCCATTGTGAGATGAACTGTTTGAGCAATTCTGGGGGATCTTGAAGGTCTGAGTCAAGAACGGCAACGAGATCACCTTTTCCATGCTTCAAACCTGCCCCCACGGCAACCTGATGCCCAAAATTTCGTGATAAACTAATGCAAGCCATTCTGTCATCAGAACGGCAGGCCTTCTTTAAAATGTTCAGTGTATCATCGCAGCTTCCATCATCAATGAATAGAACTCGCATCGGAATCCCTAAGTCCAAAGATGTAAGAACCTTGATCAAGTCAGGAAGGACTTCTTCCTCATTATGGCAAGGAAAAATAAGGCAAATTGATGGCTGAGAGTTTTTGCGATCAGTCATTAAAAGGATCTCCATACATTCCAAGCCCGAAGAGCGCATAATCATAGCGGGCTGGATCATGTTTGTCAAGTGCCCGACATGTTTCAGTTAAAGCAATGACAGCTTTGAAATCGTTCATTTTACGGTCAAGAAGACCTAATGCGCGTGCCTGTCGACCAGAGTGAATATCCAAGGGTAAAAGTAGCTGACTTGGTTTGATGGTTTTCCAAATTCCTAAATCAACAGGACCAGGGCGCACCATCCAGCGCAAATACAGAGACAATCTCTTGCAAGCACTATTACGACTGGGGCGGGCAAGGTGTTTTGATAAGCGAGATGGAGTGTCTGCGCGAATTGTCATCATTCGTAGGCTGAATTTTTCAATCGACTCGCTAATGTCGGGGGAGTTAGGATCACATTCAAAGATGTTTTCAACATTTCCATATTGGTTCATCAATAGACTCAAGTTATGCGTAAATGCAATGCAATCTTCTGGTTGAAAAGTACGATGAACAAATGAATGTAGAACATCACTGTCACGCGTCGGATCAAAATCTTTGACGAAGTTCCATGGCTTATAGCCCATTCGCGTACATAAATCTTCAAGTTTAGCAACGATGCTTGCACGAGATCCCCATGCAAGCGTAGCCGCGTAAAGACCAATTATTTCACGATCATGTTTGTCAGAGAATGCATGACAAATACTGATGGGGTCGTCAGTAATGAAAAACGGTTGCTCAAAATATGCAACAAGTCGATCAAGGTGAGTCTTATTTTGCACACAATTATTGAAATGTTGAATAAACGATTAAATTGGATGAACAGGAATCTTCTCACCACCAGCTGTGAGAGATTTCTGAGCAGCTTCAAGTAAACGAACAACCGATAAGCCATTGCGTGCATCGGATCTTGGAGATTCTCCTGTACGAACGCAGTCAATGAAGTGAGAGCACTCTACACGTAAAGGTTCAGCCATTTGAATATTAGGGATACTGATATTTCCTACACGAGTTGTCATTGATTCTGCAAACCCGACATATCCGGGAGGATTTACGCCTTTATCATAAATTCTAACTTTTTCTGCCCCGCTCATTTCATCAATCACAACCATTTTTTTACTTCCTACCAGAGTGACTTTACGGATTTTATGAGGATCAAGCCAGCTAGTATGCAGGTGAGCCAAAGCACCATTGTCAAAGAAAATCGTTGAGAATGCGACATCGCAAATTTCAGGTTGTAAATAGGCCTGAGCATGGACTGCAACTGCAGAGGGCTGCTGGTTCAAAAATGCGAGAGCAATGGAAAGGTCATGAGGGGCAAGGCTTTGCAAAGCATTTTCTTGTTGACGTACAATGCCAAGATTGACTCGTACGCTATACATGTAGTAGATGTCTCCCAGAGAATTTGCCTTAATTAGATCCTCGACATAATTAAACGCAGGATGATACAATAGCAGGTGGCCGACCATACAGTGACATCCTGTTTCATCGGATAACGAAACGAGCGTCTGTGCTTCATCAGCGCTTTCTGTCATGGGTTTTTCGACAAAAACATGTCGGCCACTCTCTAATGCAGCTTTAGCAATCGCGAAATGGGAGTGAGTTTCGGTGGCAATCACGATGCCATCAAGATCATCTCTACTGAGAATCTCATCAACAGACTTGCTGGTATCAGCCTGCGGATAATGATGTTCTACAAACTCCAATACGTTAGAATTAGAATCGCAGACTGCCACAACGCTACAACCGGGAATTGAGCTGAAATTACGGAGTAAATTCTTTCCCCAGTGTCCAACCCCGATCTGTGCAAGCCGAATTTCAGGCATGGTTCAGATGAGTTGCATGAGCAATGACCACATCAGCAATGCGGCGCTGTTGAGAAGGGGTGAGTTCAGTGTGCATAGGTAAGGCTAACACTTCACGACAAGTTTTTTCGGTTTCAGGAAGATCAAGATCATGTGCTTGGCTTTCAAAAACGGGCTGTTGGTGGAGTGGAACTGGGTAATAGATTCCATGTGGAATCCCAGAATTTGAAAGTGCATCAACGAGCTCATCTCGCTGTTGTATTCGAATGACATATTGATGGTACACATGGTGTCCCCAGTCTGCTTCATAGGGGCAGATGATTTCATCTATATCTTCAAAAAGAGAGTTGTAAAGTGATGCAGCATTTCGTCGAGATTCAGTAAACGCGTCTAAGTGAGTGAGCTTCACATTGAGGATTGCCGCTTGCAGAGCATCTAGCCGACTGTTGATGCCAACCACTTCATTCAAGTATTTGTGACGGCCTCCATGATTGGTAATCATACGGCACTGAGCTTCCAATTCTGTGTTAGAGGTTAAAATTGCACCGCCATCACCATAAGCGCCTAAATTTTTAGATGGAAAAAATGAGCAACAAGCCAAAGTTCCAAGACTACCAGTTTTAGATCCTTTATAGGTAGCCCCAATCGCCTGCGCATTATCCTCAATAATCGCAATATTATATTTTGCACCGAGTGCTAAAATAGGATCCATGTCTGCGGAGTGACCGAATAAGTGGACAGGAACGATCGCCTTTGTTCTTGGGGTGATAGACGATTCAACCCTATTAGGATCTAAGCAAAAAGTTTTTGGATCAATATCTACAAAGACAGGAGTCGCACCAATCAAAGAGGCTGCTTCGGCGGTGGAGATGAAGGTAAAAGATGGGGTGATGATTTCATCACCAGGTCCTATTCCAAGCGCCATATAGGCAATTTGAAGTGCATCTGTACCGTTGGCGACACCGATCGCGTGTTGGACTTGGGTATACTTAGCGAGTGCAGTTTCAAACTCTGTAACAAATGGTCCACGAATAAAGCGTGTAGAATCTAGGACATCGTTGACAGCAGCATCAATTTCTTCTTTGAGTCTCAGGTATTGCCCCCTGAGATCAACCATCTGGATATTCATGAGTTATTGGTTTTCCAAACGCTGATTTTCTGGGACCATCCGCATATAGCGAGCTGGATTTCCTGCCCAAAGTTGACGCGTCGGGATATGATGTGTAAGTACACTGCCTGCTGCCAACATCGCATCAGAGCCGATGATTTTACCGGGGAGTACTGTAGCACCTGCCCCGATACGTCCACCACGAAGCACAGTTACCCCTTTATAGAATTTAGACCGCTCCTTGGTTCGTCCAGCAAAATTGTCATTGGAAGTAATGACCGCTGGAGCAATGAATACATAGTCTTCTAATGTAGAATATGCTGTGATATAGGCATTGGTCTCAATTTTACATTTTTCTCCTATGGAGCAATCATTTTCAACTGCTACCCCTCGGCCAATGATTGTATACTGCCCAACGGTAACTCGTTCACGAATACTAGCTAAGTCTGCGACCATGACATGGGAAGATAAATGGCAACCTTGATAGAGCACGGTATGGTTCCCAATGAGGCAATCGTCATCAATTAACAAGTGATTGAGGGCATCTGATTTTTTTAGGGTGCTACGCGGAGCTCTCATGGGTTGAGCCCCTAAGATGCAATGATCACCGATCCTAACCCCGTTACCTATGCGTGTTCCCGAATGTACAGTTACATAATTTCCTATCATACAATCCAATCCGATGATCACATCATCGTCAATCACGCAACCAGTGCCTAGAATTGAGTCGGATGAAGCCATTAATTTTATTCACAATAAAGCCCGTAGTCCAGTCGGACTGCGGGCATGATATGATTGAAAAATATGTATGAGATCAGAGAGTTTCCAGATAATGCTCTGCTGATAGTTTATATGAGCCATAAACAGCATTTTGAAATGCATCAATGGCAGAATCTCGATCATTAACACTCACGAAGGCTTCGCCCAAGACATAGTAGATCTTGGCTTTGTCTGAACGACTTCCAGAATGTACGGCTAAGGCTTGTTGTGCAGAAGAAATCGCAGATCCTCCATCCCCTTTGGTATAGTGAGCAAGAGCAGTATAGTAAAAAACATCTGCATCAGCTTCCATGATTTGAGTCAATGAAGAGAGAGCGGCAAGTGCGATATCGGCATCGGAGGATCGAGCATTCCGTTTGGCGAGTGCGGCAGATGCTTCGCTGATGAAGTGATCACGAATAGCTTTTTCGGCTGCTAAACTAGTCTTACGGTCTCCAGGTGCACTCATTACGACCGTCCAATTTTCTATGGCTTCATCAATTCTATCAAGGTTTTTTAGAGCAAGTCCTTGACCGTATTTATTTTTGATAAATGCAGGGAAGACGTTTTCGCCGTTCCTGTAATGCTGCAGGGCAGTTTCAAAGTCTTCTGCTCGGAGTGCAGTAGTTCCCAATCTGTAATCAATCCTCGCTACTATTTGTCGAGAACGCCCAGCAACATCAGGATCAGATGCTTCATCAGCACCATTGGCCGCACTCACAAAAAGGGTGCGTGCTTCTGTCCAAGATTCCTGCTTAGCAGCTTCCTGTGCCGAATTGAAATCTTCTTTGTATTGCTGCGCATTTACTGAGGTAGATGACGCAATAAATGCTAGAATCAATAATGATACAGAATATAGAGAGCGAATAGAATTCATTCGTAATAAAAAAATGGTTTATTTGCGAAATATTGCGAGATAAACAATCTAAAACTCTGGCATGGATCTGATGTTCCAATTGTCCAAATAAATTGTAAAAACCCTCCCCCTTGTGGATACGATATGGAATGTATGAAACGGTTGATATAAGTTCCATATTCCTTAACAAAGGAGTCCATCAATATCAAATTATAGGAATATGAGTGATTGATAGTCTTATGATAAGCGATGGACGATCCTAGGATCTATAACAAAAAATATTTACTCTCAATTCCATTGACATCTATGGATAAATCAAGAAAATATGTAGAGTTCCAAGAATGGCAGTAAATCATTCAATACTTAGATTCAAAACATGGAATCACCTATCCAAGATTGAACCCAATAACTCGATAATTATGGAAGACATTCTGAACTAATTTAGAGATATTCAGTAACAATCCATCAAGTTATACCATCGCAGATCTATTCCATAGATCACTTCCTGCTTAACAGAATTTAATCATTTTCTTATGCAGAGGTAACATTCAAAGGGGAATTTTGCCGCTGTGAATTGTTTAACATGATTTTCTAACTATACTTACATCACTTTTCTTCTTATGAAACTATTTGCTACACTTCTTACATCATTATTCATTGCTACGGTTGCATTTTCTCAGGGAACAATTTCAGGAGTAATTATTGATTCGGATACGGGTCTACCTCTGCCTGGTGCTACCGTGATTATCTCTGGAACTGCGACTGGTTCGGTGACTGACACTAATGGTAGTTACACTATTGAGTCATTGACTCCGGGTAATTATACCCTTGACATTTCTTATTTAGGTTTTGAAGGAGTATCTCAGGTCATTACACTTTTCAATGAACCACTGACGGTTAATTTCTCTTTGGTGTCTTCAAGTGAAGCCCTTGAGGCTATGGAAGTATTTGCCTCCAGAGCACTCAATCGTCAAACACCAGTTGCCTACTCAGATATTGAAAAATTACAGATTGAACGCGAGTTAGGTTCTCGTGATGTTCCACTAGTTTTGAATACAACACCATCTGTATATAGTACTGCACAGGGAGGAGGTGCTGGCGATGCGCGCGTGAATGTACGCGGTTTCAATCAGAGGAATGTTGCAGTAATGATTAACGGTGTCCCAGTCAATGATATGGAGAATGGCTGGGTTTACTGGTCAAACTGGGATGGTGTAGGGGATGCTACAACATCTATTCAACTTCAGAGAGGACTGTCCGCGGTGAATCTGGCAACCCCATCAATTGGTGGGACTCTCAATATCATTACCGATCCAGCGGCTAATCGTCGCCGAATCTTATTGAAGCAGGAATTTGGTAATGACGGATTTCTAAAATCAACCATATCGGCTTCTACAGGATTGATCAATAATCGCTTTGCATTTACTGTTAACGGCGTACGAAAAAGTGGCAATGGTTACTATAAGGGGACTTGGACGGATGCGTGGGCCTACTATGCTGCAGCGGCTTGGAATATCAATGACAGACATCGGGTTGATTTCTATGCAGTTGGCGCACCTCAGCGCCATGGGCAAAATCTGTATCGCCAAAACATTGCAGCTTATGATCATGATTTTGCGAGGAAGGTTTTTGAAAAGGATGGACTTGACGATGCTGTTATTAATGAAATTTTTGAAACCTATTCATCTCAAGGAAGACGTTGGAATCAGAATGTGTCCACTGTATCATCTTCTTATTCAAGACAGCAACACAATGGCTTTGGAAGTGTGAATCGTAACTCAGCGAATCAGATCAATGAGCGGGAGAATTTCTTTCATAAACCCCAGATTAATCTGAACTATTTTGCACAGTTAAGCGATCGGGCTCTTTGGTCAAATGTATTGTATTATTCAGGGGGTAAAGGAGGTGGAACAGGAACGCATGGCCGTATGGCGTGGAATTATGAAGGTCCCTCTCGCGTCGTAGATTATGATGCAACCATTACAGCTAATTCCGAAAATGGTGAATCTCGGGGAATCTTGCGCAACAGCCATAATGTACAGTGGACGATTGGTGCGATTTCTAAATTCAGATATGATATTACAGAGTCATTAACAGTTGAGACAGGCATTGATTGGCGTACGGCCTCAATTCAACATTACCGGACTGTCCGCGACCTACTTGGGGGAAGTGGCTACAGACGATCTGATAGTGATTTCTGGCCTGAAGGGGGAGAGCTTCTCCAGCCAGGTGATAGGTTTAATTATAATAACACGAATACAGTTGATTGGTTAGGAGGCTATGTTCAAGGTGCCTATACTGGCGACAGAATTTATGCCTATGCAATGGGTGGATACTCTACGATCAAGTATGCACATGAGGACTTCTTTCGTGATGCAGGTGATGGAAGCACATTTACCATAGAGACTGAGAGGATTGGAGGTTACCAGATCAAAGGTGGAGCTTCATATAAGACCAGCGAATTGCTATCAGTCTTTGTGAATCTTGGACTGGTCTCAAAAGTGCCAATTCTTGATGGAGCCCTTAATGATATAACCGGTGTTCTGAATCCAGATCCGAAGAATGAGCAGTTCCAAGCATTTGAGGCTGGGGTTTCGTTTGAGTCCCCAAGCCGCACATTGAATGCTACGGTGAGCCTGTACAATACGGTATGGAATGACAGAACATTTACGCGTACGGTTGTTGAAGAAGATGGTGACGATGGAATTATCAATCTTCTAGGCTTAAATGCCATTCACCGCGGCATAGAAGCAGAAATTGCTTATCAGCCTTCCTCTTTGATTCGGGGAGATATTGCACTTTCAATTGGTGATTGGAAATACACCGATGATGTTAATGCTGATTATACACCTGACCGTTCGGATCCATCCACCCAAGAGAATGTCACACTCTATGTGAAAGACCTGAAAGTGGGAGATGCTCCCCAAACTCAGATCGCCTATGCCATCAGTATATTTCCTACGAAAGGAATGTATGCCAAATTCACTGGGCGGACATACTCAAACTACTATGCTGATTTTGATCCAACCAGTCGCACAGATAGTGAGCAGGCCGGTGTACCTGTGTGGCAGGTTCCTGGATACAGTGTCTTTGATATCAATGTCGGATACACAATCCCTCTTCAATTAGGACCCGAGCAAGTTCGTGTATTTGCAAATATTTATAACGTATTTGATTCCTTTTATATACAGGACGCTACCAATAATTCTAGGTTTAATGCATTCAGAGGGAATGGGACCGGACTGAATCGCGCAGATGATGCTGAGGTCTTCCTTGGTTTGCCTCGCTCATTCAATCTTGGTTTACAGATAGTGCTTAGATAGTCGAACTCCAGTTAAGAATGTAGAAAGCGATTGAATGTCTATGTTTCACCGACAAGATGGGGTGGAGCAGAAAATTGAATAGAGATGCTGTCGACCGAATGATGATGACAGCTATATTGAGAGTTTCTTAATTGATCCATCATAGTCATACACGCTATCTATAAGGCTTAATCATCTGATCACTTCTAAAACATCCTGTTGATCTATTGTAAGTGTGATTCAGGGGTATATCAATTGATATGATTCTCTGATGTTTCACCAAAGATTGGTTTTTGAGGGTTCTACTGTATCCTATATGGTAGAACCCTCAAAATTATCATTCACCTAAAGTGACTCGCAGAAATATCCAAAGGAAGTCAGGATAGTCAACGTTCCTTAGTTATGATGGCTCATCCTGCAGTAGAAGTCTAGGTTGCTTAAAACAATCGGATTGTCATTCCAACAATCTTGAATGGGTGAGATCACTGCTTAATTGACCTAACTATTTGAATATCATCTCTGATACATCAACAAGACAATTATAAGATTATCTGTGTCTTCTCGTCTGCGCGGTACATGTCTTGACATAAAGAGTTTGATCTCAAGGAAATACATTTCGGAACCATAGAAGCCTTAATTGTGTCAAATGGTGTTCTATAACGTAATTATAGTCATGCTTGACATTTCCCATATACCTGATTATGTTGCAGACCGTGGGCCTGCCAAATATTTTCACGGGCGGGAGCGGATTTTAAGTAGCTTTGAAACGCTTGTTGAAGAGTCAATCAATATGCAAGGGGGATCAACATTTCTGATTCAAGGTGCACCAGGTGCGGGGAAAACTGCTTTGTTGGATCAGTGTGAAAAATTGGCAAGTAGCAATGGATGGCATGTCGCAAAAATCAAGACGGGTGCACTCTGGGATAAAGGAAAGATGTTACGGGCCCTTGGTTTTGGAAAGTTAGCGGGGATTGATAACGTCTCCTTAAGTCTATTGGAGGCTTTTACTGCAGAAGTTACGCTCTCTAATCCTGCACGTTCAACAACTAGTCTCAACGTCGTTGAAAAAAGAAAAAGAAAACCGCTCCTTCTAGTTTTAGATGAAGCACAGAGGCTTTCAAATGCTAACGAACTCTCAAATTCTCAGTTTGATGAGGCAGGAGACTTACTTGAAGCGATTCATAACGGGGAGTTAAACAAGCCTGTCATTCTTTTAGCGGCTGGATTAGGACAGACTGAAGAAGCCTTTAGTTCACTGGGAGTTTCGAGATTCAAGGGAGGGTGTTTTGTGGAATTGGGAGCATTGGACAAAGAGCCTGAGCGTGCAGTTATTCATGATTGGATTGTAAAAGAGGGTGGTGCTATAGGGAATCCTGATGAGTGGATTGATCAGATCGCTCAAAAAACACATGGTTGGCCTCAGCATATGATTGCTTATGGGGATGCCGCTGCAAAGCAGATCCAAAATGATCATGGGGAGATGACCTTTGAAGGTCTGGAAATTGTATATCAAGTGGGAGAGAACAGACGGGAGGCATATTACAAACAGCGAGCAAAAGGAATCAGTAGAAAAGAACGCTCTAGTTTGGCACGATTGTTCAAGAATACCACAACAAGAGATGGGTTAGATAAAGAAAACATTGAGGAGTTTTTATCAAGAAAATTTGATGATCCAGACAAAGCGAAGAGCTTGTTTAAGAAAGCGGTGGAGCGTGGAATCCTGCACAGCCAAGATGAAGTATATAATATTCCGATTCCGTCTATGCGTACTTGGTTGATCTCTAATTATGCGCATGAATGAATTGAAGTTCCATATCACCCCAAGCGAATCCTGTATTACGTGACCGGAGATTCGGGTGCTAATTCTTTGGAATGCTCGCACCTGCCTTAAATTTGCCATCAAACGCGCCGATTCTATCATGAATCATCTGAGGTATGTGTGCCACGAGGTACATGGAGGTAAGTCAATGACTTAACCAAGCTGTATGAACTGTATGAAGGATGAGGGTAGTCCCCTCGCAACCGCTGTATAGGCGGAGGTTGCAAACCACCCGCAGCAGCTGCATTTAAGAGGTGTGGTGGTGAGCGTCTAGGGAAAAGGCGGGTGTAGGAACCTGTCAGGTGTGGGTCACGGAGTCGAACGCAAGTGAACCATGGATGAGGTGTTGAAAAGATTCAGACGAGTGTCAAAAATGGGGTTTCTACCCAACTCCAGGATAAGGTTAGCGGGGACCTGATTACTGGCTAACTGGCCTCCGGCAAAAACATGGCGAGACTGTGGCTTGAGCCCTCATACGGAACATGGGAACCTGTCGGGATGCTGTTAAGGGAGCCTGACAAGCGGGCAGTACCCGCAAGACATTGAGTACCATGTATTCCACAGGGGCGGACCAGACCGTAGTAGTGAAGAAGTTTCTGTAATGGGAATGGAGCGAAAGGTCTGGCCTATGAAGTTGATCGCCCAACCCGAAAGGGGAGGAGGCAACAAACGGAAACGGTAGCAGTCGGAAGACTGTTAACATAGAAAGAGCCGTATGAATCAAGAGGTTCACGTACGGTTCTGTGAGGGCCCGGGGGTGAAATTCCCCCGGGCTACTTGACAAAAAAGTGATACGAGGACTCATTTTCTGTCCAAATCAGGACCGATTGCAAACCCATCGTATGGGGATTCTACACTAAACTGTACCTTACAAGAATCTCATGCTTTTTTCTGTTGAAACAACCCCAAATGGATTACTTATACTCTCGTTTTAGTGATTTTTGATCACAACTTAGCCCAGTGCAGTGATGTCAATCGTATTGCATGGACACATCTCTCCCATATGTTGGCATTTTGTTTTTTTGACTTAGAAACCACCTCATCTGAGGTAGTTGTTGTTAGATGTTGGGCAAAGGATACCACCGTAATCGCAGTAGATGATAGGTTAAGAAAATGCTAACTCAATCTCTGTCATCAAGTTCCCGTCCTACTATAAGATCCGAACAAATTCATTCATTTTTCGTAAATTGCACTGAATCATCATTTATTTCCATGACAGATATTCCAACAAACCTATTGCAGAAAGAGTCTGCTTTTTTTGAAAGTAACTGGGAGAAACTGCTACTTCAGTATCCCAATCGTGTGCTGTTGATTCACGGTGAAAAGGTTGAAGGAGATTTTCCGACCATAGCAGATGCAATTACCGCTGGAGTTCGTAAGTTCGGATCAGGCCCATTTTTGGTTCGTAGGTCTGGCGAAGATGAGCCTGTGGTTTCTATACCTGCATTATCATTAGGTATTTTGAAATGCCAGTAATTACAACGAGAATTGCTGAGGTTGCTACAGATTCTCACGGAGCTGAAAAGCAATTAACGGCATCTGAAACTCTTGCTTTGCGTGGTCCATGCGTTCCTGGTGCCTTGACGTTTTCTGACGCTCATCAAAAAGTACTTGCAGAATCAAGCAGCAGTCAATCTGGGAAAGTCATTAATGGTATGATTCTTTATGATACTGGTGCAAGCATTAGCTGCTTTGATATAACGGCCGCACAAAAATTAGGACTCGTTGTAATAGGTAAGACTAGTATGACTTCGGCTTCTCATGCCGGTCATTCTGCCCCCATATATTCAGGCAAGTTAATAACTGATCAACTTAATATCAATGTAGAGCGAGCAATGGGAGCAAGTTTGGAGTCAATGGGTTTTATCGCACTGATAGGAAGAGATGTTATGAGCATCGGAACTTTATTTTATCACGGATTGGATGGATCTGTAACCTTTTCAATATAACAATGTCAAGATATGTAGTAACGGGGATTGCACATAAATTGCATCGTGATTTCATGGATGAGGAACTCTCAATTTAAATCTCGGATCATTTCACTATGACCACATTTAAAGATTTGGTTCTTCCGATTTTTCAGTAGGCTATCAGAATCGGTAAACCCACTGAAAAAGCGGAAGAACCAAAAACATGACTGATTACTCTGGCACAACATGATCAATCGTGCTCAGGGGGCGATCTAGCAGCCGCTTATGGTGATGTGCTTGCTAGGGTAAGAGCACAAGCTACGCGCCCGCTTTTCATTAGACCTACATTGTTATGGCACCCAGAAAAATTGTCAAGATTTACCTATCTTTCAGATGTTATTTGATCAGATGATCAAATCTGCGGATAGACACGATTCCACAAGAAGAGCTGTACACATTGTTGCCTCAGCATTGGAAGTCCACACAGCAGGATACACTTGATAGGGCTACAACCGATGAACTCACAGGGGCGGACCAGATCGTAGTAGTGATGAAGTTTCTGTAATGGAAATGGAGCGAAGGGTCGGGCCTATGACGTGAAAGTTGATCGTCCAACCCAAAAGGGAAGGAGGCAACAAACGGAAACGGTAGCAGTCGGAAGACTGTTTGCATAGGAAGAGCCGTATGAATTGAGAAGTTCACGTACGGTTATGTGAGGGCCTGGGGGTGAAATTCCCCCGGGCTACTTGAGTACTAGCTTTACTTTGCTCCGACTCTTAAATTGGTGTTTTTGGATTACCCGAGGGATGATTCGGATTGACCCAAAAGATACGGTACTTGTCTTGACATAAAGAGTTTGATCTCAAGGAAACACATTTCGGAATCATACGAGCCTTAAATGTGTCCGATGCTATACCCTAACGTGTTTAGTGTCATGCTTGACACTCCCCATAGTCCTGATTATGTTGCTGACCTAGTTTTTTTTCAGGTATGATTGAGAAATACAAGTCAAACATTGGATTAGGAATCTAACCAGATGAAGATATCTGAATGATGCCATAGTGTTTCGGGGCAATATAGTAGCTCTATATTCTGGATATGATGAGGTTTTATAAAATTTCCATATTCAGAAAATTTGTTTAGCCTCATGTGAAATATGAAACTATATACAGTTGCTTCACTAAAATTAAGTGTGAGTTATTCCTATCAACTTGAGCGTAACCATTTTTGCTTGACTCATGAAAGATAAAATCTCCGATGCTCCACTTGGATTTCCATATCCTACTCATCCTTTTTGGGATCGCAAGGCATTCCTTCCAGATGCACAACCGATAGAGTCTTGAAAGTTGAAAAATTAGGTAGGAAAGTAATCTTAGAAGACGGCTCTGAATGGGATATATACTATTTCGATTCAGGTAAGCCTAATCAGTGGATTCCAGAGACAACCCAAGTTGTTGTTCGTGAAGGAGATGGGCATTCAGCTTATCATAATACAATTTTAGAAGAGGTAGATTATGATGGTACTTGGGTAAATGCGAGAAGGATAGAATTGGACATGTAATGATATAGTGAAGAATTTACATTTTGACGATGGTGAATCGCTGTGGGATCATCTAAGTAATGTCCAGAAGCGATCTTATCCAAGCAGAGAATACATTTACAGAGGTCATGCTGATGCAAACTGGAATTTAATTCCAACGATATATCGTGCCAACCCCCAATTGGGATTTCATCAATCTCAGGAGACTACTACGATGGTAGAACAACAACTTGCACTGGAGTTTTATTTACTGAAGCAATTTATTTCTGGGTGTGATGAAGTTGGTATTACTGTTCCAAATGACTCCATTGAATTTAGAGATCGTAATCTATCTGAGAGAAAGTTTGAAGAGTATTGTAGTCAACCTTCTTTGTGGCCCAGTAATGAATTGATAGAGTCGATGGTCATGGCAAGGTTACATGGGCTTCCGACCAGACTCTTGGATTGGTCAAGAAACCCTTTTGTTGCCGTTTATTTTGCTGTAAGTGAGGCTCTCAGGATGCAAGAAATATGGAGTTCTGACAAGAGAATTTCTATTTTTATTTTAACAATTGATAAGTATTTGCACGATTCTAATCATTTATTTTAAATAGTCCGTGTATGTGGTGCTCTCTCTGCAAATGTAGTAGCACAGCAGGGCTTATTCACACTCACCCCTACACTTGAAGAGAGACATGATCCCTCAACCATTAAAAGTTTGGTTCTACCACGATATTTGTGGGTACAGGTCTAAACCTCCGCAGAAGAAGAGGAT
>JAPOTS010000011.1 GCA_026709065.1 Bacteroidota bacterium | reverse complement strand
ACAAACTTCAGCCCTTCATCTGTCATGAAGCGGTTGTTTGATTCAAGATATTTCAGGGCAGGCTTAATATAGGATATGATGTGTTGGGGCCACCCATGCGCATGTTCTGCGATGGACTGAATCCAGACCTGCGGATCTCCCTTTGCTCTCCCACCTTTGGTGAGCCAGTCTCGGATCACGGCGCACTCTGATTTCTTGTCCAGCCTCCCAAGTCGCACAGTACAATCACCCTCGATCCGCGAAATTCCTAATGAGCCATAGGCAGCCTCGGTCGTCCCTAACCCCGCAGTAAGTAGCATGACGGGTTTCCCTAAATTACCGTTGTGAATCATTTCTAAGGTATCCGATACTACGGTATGCCTCTCCGTATCATCTGGAAGCTTGCGCAATCTTTGTGCTTCGTCAAGCACTAAGATCAATCCCTTTTCGGGTGCTAGATGTCTGAGTATTTCTCTGGAACTTGAGTCCCCTGCAACTCTCCCAATAAGGCCTCCCTTTAGATACTTAACTCCTGCCTCTAATGCGTACTCTTTATCAATCGTGTAAGATCTTCCCAGTGACTGTGCCATTGAGGCGGGGGTGTATAAATCTTCTATTGAGATCTTCGCAACCTTCCATTTTTTTGACTTTGCATGAGTAGATAGCACATCAAGTAAGGCCGTCTTCCCAGCTCCAGGAGCTCCCTGTATTAAAAAGGTGGTACCCCTTTGTTTATCTTGATAGCGTTTAAGTTTGCTGTTGAAAGTATTAATGATCTCTGTCCGCCCATGAAAGTATTCGGCAGGTCCACGATCCTCAATCATATCTGTACTCATTAGAATGAATCTGTAGTTAAGGTTGCTCTAATCAACTCCGTGTAACTGTATTGGTTCACAATCAATAATTAAGAAGTGCTGGGAGAGGATGCGGTGTTGAACCACTCGGGCGTATCTGGCCTCCGTGGAGTATCCCCCCGTCATGGGGGCAACGCGTAACGAATGTGTTTTCGCACGATCGGTGGGGATATGCTGTGTATCAACAGGCGCTGGCAGGAGATCCTGACGGTTTGTTTTATGCAGGGATGTGTTTTGAGACTGGGATGGGGCTCGCGCGCAGTGCTGAAGCTGCGCTTAGTCACTATGAGAAGGCTTTAGAGTTAGGGTATCCCGGGCCGCAAGAGGCAGTGGAGCATTGTAAGCGAAAGCGGGCGTGGAAAAAAGAGACGAAGAGTGAATCTGCGAAAAATGAAGAAAAGCCTTGGTGGATGAGTTAGCCTCTTCATTGCTCGTGCGATGCTTTATCGTTCTTGACTGAACCCACCTTTATCCTTGTACTTGTTCTTCACGTCTGACGTATCATCCTTCATTGGTGGAGGGAGTAATTCGTGAGTGGGTTTGGGAGGTAGGAGCTTGGGGGGTTGATGGATGTCTTGGCTTTTGCCTTTCGCATATTCATCCACCAGCCATGTGTGGAAGGATGGTATGGGAATCCCATAACGCCCCCCTTTCCGCTGATCAATTATTCCTTGTTCAAGTGCTTGGTTAAAGAGTTTGCCTGCCTCTTTTTTAGTCAAGCCACTCTTCTTTAGGCTGGAAGTAATGGCGGGTTTTGTCGTAGTTTTATCTGTTGGGACATCCATGACGGCTCTTGCTAAGGCTTGGCGGTGGTCTTCGTCAATATCATGAGCGCGTGTCTCATAATACATTTCCCGATATTCTGCGCCCTTCTCAAGTACAAACTTCAGCCCTTCATCTGTCATGAAGCGGTTGTTTGATTCAAGATATTTCAAGGCAGGCTTAATATAGGAGATGATGTGCTGGGGCCACCCATGCGCTTGTTCCGCGATGGACTGAATCCATGCCTGAGGATCTCCCTTTACTCTCCCACCTTTGGTGAGCCAGTCTCGGATGACGGCGCACTCTGATTTCTTGTCCAGCCTCCCAAGTCGCACAGTACAATCACCCTCGATCCGCGAAATTCCTAATGAGCCATAGGCAGCCTCGGTCGTCCCTAACCCCGCAGTAAGTAGCATGACGGGTTTCCCTAAATTACCGTTGTGAATCATTTCTAAGGTATCCGATACTACGGTATGCCTCTCCGTATCATCTGGAAGCTTGCGCAATCTTTGTGCTTCGTCAAGCACTAAGATCAATCCCTTTTCGGGTGCTAGATGTCTGAGTATTTCTCTGGAACTTGAGTCCCCTGCAACTCTCCCAATAAGGCCTCCCTTTAGATACTTAACTCCTGCCTCTAATGCGTACTCTTTATCAATCGTGTAAGATCTTCCCAGTGACTGTGCCATTGAGGCGGGGGTGTATAAATCTTCTATTGAGATCTTCGCAACCTTCCATTTTTTTGACTTTGCATGAGTAGATAGCACATCAAGCAAGGCCGTCTTTCCAGCTCCAGGAGCTCCCTGGATTAAAAAGGTGGTACCTTCATTTTCCTTCCTGTAGAGTTTAAGTGTACTTTTGAAAGTATCAATGATTTCTTCCCGACCATGAAAGTATTTTGCGGGTCCACGGTCTTTAAGAGTTTTTGCACTCATTAGAATGAATCTGTAGTTAAGGTTGCTCTAATCAACTCCGTGGGACTGTATTGGTTCACAAATCAATGGTGCTTGATGATTCTTGGATCATCTCGGTAGATTGACAATTCTCATTTTATTGATGATTCAGAAGTCTTTTTATTCATTACTAAGAACATGCTTCAAAGTTAGGATATCCATGAGCGAGTGAGTCGGTGGATCGTTGCCGGCGTAAATGAACGAGTGAGTCGGTGGATCGTTGCCGGCGTAAATGTGCGAGGAAAAAAGAAGCGGCGAGGCATCGCCATCTGCGGCGGAGATGACGGGGTGGATGAGCTAACATGTTCAATGCTCTTGTGATACGTTATCGTTCAAGACCGAACCCACCTTGACCTTTGTCCTTGCCTAGATCTTCACGTCTCGCTGATCGTCCTTTGTCGGTTGAGGCAGTAATGCCTTGGCCCCAGAAGGCAATAGCTTGGATGTCGGATGGATATCTTGGCTTTAGCCTTTCGCATATTCATCCACCAGCCATGTGTGTAAGGAAGGAATAGGGATTCCATAGTTTCCGCCTTTTCGCTTATCAATTATTCCTTGTTCAAGTGCTTAGGTAAAGAGGTCATCTGCCTCTTTTTTAGTCAACCCACTCTGCTTTAGACAGGAAGTAATGGCGGGTTTGGTCATAGTTTTATCTGTTGGGAAATCCATGACGGCTCTTGCTAAAGCTTGGCGGCGATCCTCGTCAATATCATGTGCAAGTTTCTCATAATACATCTCCCGATATTCTGCACCCTTCTCAAGTACAAACTTCAGCCCTTCATCTGTCATGAAGTGGTTGTTTGATTTAAGGTATTTCACAGCAGGCTTAACATAGGAGATGATGTGCTAGGGCCACCCATGTGCTTGTTCCGCGATGGCCTTAATCCAGAGATGTGGATCTCCCTTTACTCTCCCATCTTTGATGATCCAGTCTCGGATCACGGCGCACTCTGATTTCTTATCCAACCGTCCAAGTTGGACAGTACAATCACCATCAAACCGCGAAATCCCTAACGTTCTGAAGCCAGACTCGGTCGTCCCAAGTCCACCCGCAAGGAGCATGATTGGTCTTCCCAAGTCCCCATTGTGGATCTCTTTGAGAACACTTGTGGTAACGCCCTTCATCTCAGATGGCACCACATCAGGCATACCCAAAGTCTGTGCCTCATCCAAGATCAAAAGAAGGGGCTTCTTCTGTCCTCGCAAAATGTCAGAGATGGTATGTGCGGCAGTCTTAATATTAATGTTGAGACTACCATGTCCGACATGATCAACACCAGCCTCCGCACTAAAACTAGTGATTTGACGACCACTCTTGTCCAGACGGCGGAGTAACTCATCAGGGCTCCACAGGGTATTGGTGTTGATGAGTATGGGCTTCCATCCGTTTTTCTTCGCGTGCTTTGATAGCACATCAAGCAAGGCCGTCTTTCCAGCACTAGGAGCTCCTTGAATCATAAAGGTGGTACCATCCTTGTGGGCCTTGTGGTCATCAAGCACGATGTTGAAATTATCTATAATCTCTTCGCGTCCATGAAAAAAAGGGGATGGGCCTCGATCCCGCGGACGAAGGGGCAGGCGATTGGAGTCTTTTCGTTTTGCGGTCATGATTATCTGTGGTGTTAGTAACTCAATAACCATACAATGGTTCAAAATTAAAGGATCACACAATGTGTGCCCAGTGCGAGGCTCTCTATCCGTTTAGTATGCGATTGATATTAGGGATTATCCATATCTATCCTAATAGACGATCATTTTTATCGTGGTAGAACCATTATAATATATCTTCAAATTGCTCATGATTCATAGGATATAGGCTATGATGAATCTTCCTATTATGTGTGGTAGGAAAATGCAAGAAGTCAAAACCATAGAGAGGATAAGAACATTTGAAAATTTCAGAACAACTATTCTATTCTTCTTTGGTGACCTATATTTCTACCCACACGATTCGTGATAGAACCATTAAATAATCCTCTCAGCCTTGATCTATTTTCAGTTAATTGACGATCCCATCATCTTAAAATGAGATATCCTCAATGATATTTTGTCAGTGGAGCTAACCCCTACAAAAAAAATCAGCAGTCATCATATTGATGCTGCTGATCGTGAGGTCAGTAAAATATAAGGAATCTATGGGAATTTACTGTCCACCAAGAATGAGGGGTAGTCCATCATCTCCTCCACCAACAATGACCGTTTTGCTGTTTGGAGAGTTCGCTAATTGTTCGGTTGCCTCAATACCTTTGAAACGCAAAAATTGGGATGAAAGGCTTGCAGTAATAATTTGTTGATAAGTAGCTTGTCCCTCAGCTTCAATTCGCTTACGTTCAGCTTCAAGTCGCTCCTTCTCGATGGTAAATTCATAACGCTCGGCTTCTTGCTCTTCCTTGAGCTTGTTCTCAATCGCGTTTCTAATCTGATCAGGAAGGCGTACATCCCGAATTAAAATTGCCTCAATGACAACATTTTCGCCTTGAACACTCTCCCTTACAAGAGAAAAAATCTGGTCTTGTAATTCTGTCCTACGAGTAGAATACAGTTCTTCGGGAGTAAATTGTCCGATGACTTCCCGCACCACACTTCGTAACTCGGGGCCGATGAGTTTTCGGAAATAATCTACTCCATAGTTTACATGTAGAAGTGGGAGTGTTTCTGATTGAGGACGCCATCTTACAGATATATCCGTCCCGATAGATAATCCATTTGAAGAAAGGGCCTCCATATTCTCAAGCCTTTCTTGAACTCGGACATCATACTTGATTACACTCACCCAAGGCGCATGGATTTTTAACCCCTCGCCGTATGTATTTTCAAGATCTGTTCCTCCAAAGGGGGAATATTTAACACCAGCCTGCCCAGATACCAGAGTTGAGGTCATACATCCAGCAGCCATAACACCAACAACAAGAACAACACCTAAGAGTATAGCCCCTCTAATGAGTAAACGTGTAAAGTCTGGTGAATTAGAATTATTATTCATTTTATTTCAGATAAGGATAGTAAATGGTAGCAACATCAAAAATTATTCAACAGTTTACTTTCATTCTGGTTGCAGGTGTTATGTTACACTTTTGTGATGAAACAGTTACTTGAAAAACGAATTGCTAATGGTGTAGTCGTACATGAAAAGATTCGACTATCACCATATACGACCATGAAAGTGGGAGGTCCTGCTGATTTTTATGTTCAGGTCCACACATCTGATGCTTTGATGCGAGCTATTCAGGCCGTTAGAGAATTAGACATCCCTTATTTCTTACTTGGATGTGGAGCTAATATTGTTATTGGAGATTTGGGATTTCGTGGTGTAGTAATCCACAATCGTTCTAAACATATTTCCATAGATGGGAACTTGGTTACCGCTGAAAGCGGTGCAATTATGTACCCCGATCTCATTGAACAAACGGCATCTCATGGCTTATCGGGCCTTGAACATTATGTTGGTATTCCTTCAACTGTGGGAGGGGCACTCTGGCAAAACCTACATTTTTTATCCCCAGCCCCTGATCGAGAACGGACGATGTTCATTGAAGAAGTTTTAGATTATGCTGATTTGTTAACGCAAGAAAATATTTTGCAAAGAGTTGGAGTTGATTATTTTGAATTTGGCTACGATGATTCAATTCTGCACTATCGAGATGATATTGTTTTAAGTGCTTGCTTTAGGCTTGAACAAAACAATCAAGCTCTGATCCATAAAGTGATGAATGAAAACCTTTCTTGGCGTGCACTACGGCATCCTGATCTTAAAAGTGAACCTAGCGTAGGGTCAATCTTTAAAAAGATTCAAGGAATCGGTGCGGGTCGTCTGATAGACCAATGTGGACTGAAAGGTGCGAGTTATGGTGGAATGGTGGTCACTCATCGACATGCAAATATTATTGTAAATCAAGGTGATGGAACCGCTGCAAACCTCCAAGCCTTGATTAATTTTGTGCAAAAAGAGGTTGCTCAACAAACTGGCTACCATCTTGAAACTGAAATTGAATTTGTCGGAGAGTTTAATCTACCAACTAAGGGAATGCCTGTGTTTCTGCCAAGGCCAGAGGGACTCGTTACAGCTGAAGAGCTTGCTGCTAATCAATCTTAATGAACGCGCCTAATCAATCTCCTAATTGGATCTTTGGAGCTGCAGCCGTTTTCTGGAAAGATTTTAGGCTAGAGTTTCGTAATAAATCTGTTCTGGGGACACTAATTATCTTCGTGTTAAGTACTTTATTTATTGTGCTGTTTGCTATTGGTCGTCGTGACCTCTCGCCAGAAATTGAAGCAGGCCTTTTATGGATCATCGTCTTATTTACTGCTGCCTTAGGTCTAGGGCGTACCTTCCTATCCGAACAAGAGCGAAGCACTGGGATGTTTCTGCGGTTGCACACCCAAGGAATCATGGTCTATTTTGGAAAATTACTCTTTAGCTTTCTCACGATTTTATGTGCAAATAGTATTTCTGTGATCGTGTATTTGATCCTATTGAGCATTGAGGTTTCACTCACGGGACTCTTTGTTCTCACAATGATTTTAGGTACCTTAGGACTGGCTGGAGCAACAACGCTCTTGGCCGCGATTATTTCGCAAACGGCTCGTGGAGGCCCCCTTCTGCCAGTACTCCTATTCCCCCTTTTGATCCCATTACTTTTGTCTGCGGTAGAAGTCACTCAGATCAGTATAACCGTCCAGCCGTCCGTTGAACGGGCTTGGAGTGCTGCCACGGGATCTTTAATCACAATGGGGAGTTTTTCTGGGGTTGTCATTGCAGCTTCAGTTCTTCTTTTTGACTATGTCTGGGAAGAATAGAATAAATTTAATTTCATGCCTCGTTACTATAAGCTAATTCGTATCACTATCATCATATGGATGACTCTCGTGCTCATAGGAGCTTTCTCATTTGGTGGATTTCTGCTCAATATCCCAAATGTAGCAATGCTTGAACATACGGCCCGGAATCTTTATTTTCATGTGCCTATGTGGTTTACCATGATGGCGTTGACGGCCCTCTCCGCCATGCATGCCTTACAATGTTTGAGAACTAAGAATATAGTTCATGATATCCGCTCAAGTACTGCTGCACAAGTCGCGATTTTATTTGGGCTTCTCGGACTTGCTACTGGAAGTATGTGGGCACGGTTTACATGGTATGAAGGCACGAATATATGGTGGAATTTTGATCCTAAGCAATCAATGGCAGCAATTCAAGTGTTGATCTATGGTGCTTATTTTGCCCTCCGAGGTGCAATTGATGATCCTCAGAAGCGCGCACGAATTTCTGCTGTGTACAATTTATTTGCTTTTGTCACAGTTCCTTTTTTACTCTACGTCCTTCCCCGTCAATTAGAAAGCCTTCATCCAGGTGCTGACGGAAATCCTGCATTCAGTGACATCACGGACCCTATGATGCGTCTCGTATTTTATCCCGCCGTGGTTGGATTTATCGGGTTAGGATGGATTTTGTATACCCAACGTGTGCGTCTTTCTAGGGCATTATTAAAAATCCAAACGATTAATCAACAGCGTTGATCATTTTCTCAGTTTATGGGGCGGTATTTTGAGGCCGTTGCGTTATCTGCCAAGATGTAAGATATAGCTCGTGTAAGGACAGAAGTGATATCATCAAATAATCACTTGTAGCACTTAACAGATACGGAGAGACATAATTTGAGAGTATGAAAATAGAATTTTATCCTTGAATATTTTTGGCATGTTCTAAATCTTCATGAGAATGATCCTATCAAGGAGAGGGTAAATCACATCTATCCCCAAGAATTGTGAATCCTAAGATTTGTAAGAAATCATATAATTGCTACCTGAACAGTAAGACGACTATCAATTCTTGTGTGTTTGTGTGCATTTACTCTGAGTATTAAATGGATTTATTTTAGCTCTTCAATAAATTCCTGAATCTGAGTATACTCTCTTGCGATTGAGAAATATCTTCCCTCATTGCATGAATTTCTGTCTGCATCTCAAAATAATTTTGTTGTGTTATTGGATTTCTTAGAGATTGTTTTATTGTCCATTTAGACTATCCTGCATTTCAGATTACTCGGATCGGGCAAGGATTAACAAATTGTAGATTAGTCTCCTTTACATGATCTGATTTTTCGGTCTATCATCTCTTTGGTAACCATCCATATTGGAATCGTAATTCAGATAATTTCTATAAAGTGGGGTAATTTTTCACCGAACCAGCATACCTTAAGAACCCTAGATAACCATGCAAAAATTAAATATCCATGATGATTGAATTTCTAATCCGAATAGTTTCATCAAGAATTTTCAATATACGTTGGTAGTGTTTTATATCATTCAATGTGAGTTCCCTTCCCTTACGGGATTTTAACCACTTTTGTGCAACTTGAAATCCACCAACATAACAATTCCATACATCTTCTGGAACCCCATCAAACCCTTGTGACTGATTGATGCTAATCCTTCCATTCTGATATCTTGGATGTTCAACGATACCTTTCCCCTTGCCCGTCAGGGTGATGGGTAGATTATTCAAGATAGGATCTTTGAGTAAATGAAGCTTTCTTAGTTGCCCCCCTTTTCTTGACACATGCCAAAATTCATTTGGGCTTGAGGGCTTTGGAATACGGGGAAAATCTTCTTTGAGAAATACTGCATAAGCGTTTAAATATGCTGGGCATTGTAATGCACCGTAGATGTAATCAAAGATATGAAATTCATCTGGAGATCCAAATTCAGGATGCTGGGCAAGAGATGTTATTTCCTCCAGAATTTCTTGTTTGATGTTCACATCTCTTTCTTGAATATCCTCTGTGCCAATAGTGTTATCTTCTGGAAGTATATACAATGGAGCAACATTCGCTATTCCTTTGCTAGTGAAAACAGAACATCCTTCAACTATTGTGTCACAAACAATTACACTCACGGGCGGCCCATGCAAGTTAATGGTCTGTCTAGGAAAAACTAATGCTACATTAGCTCTATATATTAAATGACACATGACATCAGAACGAGGCATACAGATGAATCCTCTTGATTTACCTGTGTAATATGTAAATCTAGTGTCAAATGGACGATAAAGAATGGGGCATAATTCTCCACTATTTGACTTGATATCTTTTTGGGCTAATGCTACTTTCCAATCTCTGGAATCTTTAGAGAGATTAAATTTTAACCTTGCTTCCTCAACTTCAAGATTAACAAATTTCTCCAAAACATTTCGCATACTCTCCTCTGTAAACTGAATTGTAAGTTTATCACGAGCAGTAACTATTCCGACCGAGTTCAGGGGGAATATATCGGTCAATTTGATCCCAGATTCATAATCTTTCCTCAGTTCATGATCATAGGGGATCAGAAACCATCCTGGAGTTAATGGTTCAATGGAACTCCACGGAGTAGTCAACAAACTATTCTGTTCAAGAAATTGATATTTTCCCTCATCATGATTATTTTCACGGTTACCCCAAAGATCAAAATGTTTTGTTTTAGTTTCTGATTCTTTGGTGTAATTCCCGAAAATTCCGATTACTACACCTTGCTGAATATCAAAAACATTCTCGTCTTTACTACCGTCTGGTGAACACTCTTTTTTTCTCACATTACCATGAAGATCTAGAAGAAATTGATCAGAAAATGTAGCAATAAGACTCTCTCTCATACCACGAAAAGTCGGATTATCTAAATATCCGTGGTTAGTAATATAACCTACTATGCCCAAGCCAGTGCTCTCAATTTGCCAATGCGCCAAACGAATGAATTTGACATAATCATCGTTTAGCCATTTGGGGTTTTTTTCATTCAGTGATTCACCACCAATACTGAAATAATTCTCTACTTTACCCTCATCAGAACTCCCATGTAGTAGTTTTTTGATCCAATCACCTTTATTGGCGGAATGTCCAGAATAGGGAGGATTACCTAAAATAACAGTGAATCTTGTAGAGCGTTTGATATGGTCAACCTCTATACCCTCCTTTGCTAATGCGGTAAGGGCAGGCGAAGAAATAACTTAGTCATACAACGATTCCACATGTATGTACTGGTT
>JAPOTS010000082.1 GCA_026709065.1 Bacteroidota bacterium | reverse complement strand
AAATAATGAATATCAATAAAAAACCCCCAAAAAATAGGGGGTGTAAGCCATATTAATAAAAGATTGAAGTGAACTTTAGCTACGCGGAAATTTAGGATTGAGTTTTAAAGTTAATGTCAAGGGTTCGCCACCACTTTCGTACTGTAATCACATAGATTCAATGTCGCCATGTACGCTTACGATGATCGTGTCTAGGACACTCCTCACTACAATGCGGACATCGGAGCTTTTCATCGTCTGAAGCGTTACATGGATCTTCGCACATGATTTGGAAGTATCTTACCCAATTTCCGACACCACCCAGTGTGATGCCATGCCGACTAAATGTTAAATAAGATGATAAAGTGATGAGGGATAAACCTAGTATACCATGTCAATCCTTTCTGAACCTCATTTAAGCTCTATCGTCTATCCCCTTCTTCTAAGCTTTACCCACTGATGTATCGCAAATTTTAAATAGGTATCAAACATTAATCAAAGAATTTTGTGAAATCTAAATTAATCAATTCCACACAAATGGTGGTAGAACCATCGAATATTTAACTTAGATTGCATCTATGGAGCGTTTGACTGATTCCGAACTTGAAAACCTCTTAACAGATATTGAATCTGACCGAGTTGAACGGAAACGTTCTTTCGGAAAATCTATATCTAAAACTGCCCGGCAAGCCGTTTGTGCTTTTGCGAATGACATTGGTAATCACAACTTGCCTGGTCTGTTGTTCATTGGTGCTGAAGATGATGGTTCACCATCAAATCTTTCTGTCTCAGATGATCTCCTGAGGAACTTGTCCGACATGAAGACTGACGGCAATATTCTCCCATTACCCGTTCTTACTGTGGAGAAACGACTCCTCAACGGAGCTGAAATGGCTATTGTAACAGTCATGCCTTCTGATATGCCTCCAGTAAAATATGATGGACGTATTTGGATACGAACTGGACCAAGGCGTTCAATTGCTAATCAACAGGAGGAACGAATTCTGAATGAAAAGCGGAGAAAGAAGAATTTACCTTTTGATCTGAGCAAGATTCCATTAAGTAGGATCTCAGATTTATCTCAAACAATTTTTATCAATGAATATCTTCCTGCCGCCTTTGCAGAAGATGTTTTGACTGGCAACCAAAGAACCTATGAAGAACGGCTAGCGTCATGCAAATTTACGGTATCTCCTACCGATACTACGCCTAGCTTGGTGGGATTACTTTCGATTGGTAAAGTTCCTCAGGATTTTTTATGGGGAGCTTATATACAGTTTTTGCGTATTGATGGACTTGAGTTATCTGACCCTGTCATAGATGAATGCAAAGCCGAAGGTTCGATCGTTCAGATGTTAAACCGAGTGGAAGAAAAACTTATGGCTCACAACCGTACTGCAATTGATGTGACATCTGGTCCTGTTCATAATAGAGAATTCATCTATCCACCCGCTGCTCTCCAGCAAATTCTCTACAATGCGGTTCTTCATAGAAGCTACGAAGATTCGAATGCACCAGTACGAGTCTACTGGTTCAACGATCGTATTGAAATTACTAGTCCTGGTGGGCCCTATGGTGATGTTACGCCCGAGAACTTTGGTACATCTGGTATTACCGATTATCGAAATCCAAATCTATGTGATGTATTAAAAACCTTCGGATTCGTTCAGGCATTTGGGCGTGGTATAGATATTGCCAGAAGAGCCATGAAAAAAAATGGCAATCCCGAAATCCAGTTTGAGGTTAATCATAGTGTCGTTCTATGTGTTCTACCAGCAAAAACATGAATGCATCTATTCTAACCTTTTTTAACAATAAAGGCGGTGTGGGTAAAACTACTATGATTTACCATCTTGCTTGGATGTTTGCTACCCTGCAGAAGCGGGTGGTAATTATCGATCTTGACCCTCAGTCTAATCTAACCGCAGCATTCTTGAATGAAGATGAGATTGAAGAAATTTGGGATCAGCAAGATATTGGCTCTACCATTTACAATTGTGTAAACCCGTTAGCCGGCATAGGAGATATCAAGGAACCTGTTTTAAAGAACATTACATCTGATCTTTATCTTCTTCCAGGTGATATGAGATTATCAGACTTTGAAAGTATTCTATCCCAAGAATGGCCATTAAGTATGGCAGACACGAACTTGTACCGTCCTATGCGTATTCTTAGTTCATTTTGGCATGTAATGCAGATGGCCATTCAACAAGTTCATGCAGATATTCTTTTGATTGATATTGGGCCCAATCTGGGAGCAATCAACCGGTCGGCACTCATTGTCACTGACTATGTTGTCATCCCGATGGCAGCAGATCTCTATTCTCTCCAGGGATTGAAGAATCTTGGCCCGACTCTCAGAACATGGAAAAGTCTGTGGCAAAAAAGATTAGACAACTGGAAAGAGAGTGACGAGGGGAATACAATAAATCAGCCTCAATTCCCCTGCGGGCTGATGATGCCTATCGGATATTTATGTCAGCAACACAGTGTACGATTGGATCGCCCCGTCAAAGCGTATGATAAGTGGGTCAAGCGCATGCCAGAGATTTACCGCGAATTTGTATTAGATGAGAATACGAATGAAAATACAACATCAACTATGGAGCATTGTATTGCAACGGTAAAGCATTATCGTAGTTTGATTCCTATGGCTCAGGAACGCCGTAAACCTATTTTCAACCTAACATCTGCAGATGGGGCTATTGGTGCACATGCTAATGCAGTCCTTGATGCGAAAAGAGATTTTAAATCTCTTGCAACAAAAATTGCCTCCAAAATGGATATATCCATCAATGACGATTGAATTTGAGATAGGATTTGATCTCTCCCCGATAATCTTGATCCAAACTAGATAATATTTTGAATAAGTCAACTAATTACTCATTGATTTGAACATTCGCTATTAAATCAGCCATTATTCACTATTATGAGACAGTAAGATATAACTGTTACCATCTATGTTGAGGAGGACTGGAACGGATTTTATGCCAATGCACCTGCACTCAAGGGGCTCCATGTTGGTGGCAGTTCAATAGATGAAGTTCTGATCAATGCCAAAGACGCTATTGAGTTGTATTTGAACTCTGGTAAACCATGAAAAAAGATATTTCGTAAATATGTATAAATTTCCATAAATTTGAAGAACGGAAAATCGTTCAAATAGGTGCACGGCTTCAAATAAATCAGGTCGATATAAATTGATTCTGGCTTTGGTTACCCGTCATTTTTATGATTGATTTCCATGATGCATCGCATTGAACTCGTAGAAGGTGGATTGATAGGTCATCCACACATGAGCGTAACCGTACTTGACCCCGTGAAAGGCGCTTCCTGATTGGTTCTTGATTGCCATCCATCGTCTTTGTTTACCCTAAATTCCCCGCCAAGAAATAGATGCCTCCACCCATCGGTATCCTGATAGATACTTGCAGACTCTGTGAAGGAAGGCATCTCGGCTGTTTGAAGCATAAATCCTTACCCCATGGCCCCATAGTATCCAATAATCCATGTCCAATCCACAGCTGTACCTCGTGCGAGAGCTCCAGGGGATATCGAAGTCGGCGAAATACTCACAGACCATGTTGGACTGTCAGTCTGAAACCGCACCCACCCCGTTTGTCCAGTAGCGAAGGTAGGGCATGGATTTCTACTGTCAGCACAAGTGCTAAGGAATCCTCCAGATAGTGTCAGTTCTGAAGATGCCGTTGAAGATGAGCTAAGTTTGATTGTGCCTTCGGCACTCTCCCCTGCAGGGAATAAAGCCCGCTGATGCTCACATTTCCCTCTGCATTTAAAGTACATGTGGTCTCCGCTTTGAGCCGTTCATATTTGATGGGAACATCTATGATCCACTGATTCTCAGCTTCGCTGATGGTGACGGGAATCCAACCCTCATAGATTCCGTGGACTACTGGATCCAATCCATGAATCCATAGATGATCATGGAGATTAGTCAAAAGGAAAGTAGAAAATAAATCATTCATTGGTAATTTTGAAAAAAATGTTTAGATTATAGGAACTTGTAACTAAACATCATTACAGAATGATCAGTCGTCGTAATTTTTTAAAAACTGTGGGGCGTGCAAGTGCGCTTCCGTTTATTATACCTGCATCAGCAATGGGACGAGGCCCTCGCCCTGCTCCTAGTGACCGAATTACAATGGGATTTATTGGAATGGGTAGTATGGGAATGTACAACTTGGAGGGGTTTATTGCTAAGCCAGATGTTCAGGTATTAGCGGTATGTGATGTGAATCGTGCTGGAGATAATTACGCAGGAAGTGGCCTTAGAGGACGTGAGCCCGCTCGGGAATATGTTGAGTCTACTTATGCTTCCAATAGCTCAATGTCTCATTATAATGGCTGTGATGGATATGAGTTTTTTTGGCAGGTATTAGAGCGAGAAGATATAGACGCTGTCTGCTTAGCACTCCCAGATCATTGGCACGGTTACATGACTGTCGCTGCTGCGAGAGCGGGGAAAGATATGTACAGTGAGAAGCCACTATCGCGAACCATACATGAAGGTAGATTAATGGTCAAAGCGGTAAGAGAATATGATGTCATCTTCCAGACTGGTAGCCAACAACGCTCAGATCAGCGTTTCCGATACGCATGTGAATTGGTCAGAAACGGATACATCGGAGAAATTCAAAAAGTTTATGCTCAAGTTGGTGGCATTTCGCGACCTTTTCCTCACTCAGTTGCCGAACCAATCCCAGATGGATTGTTGTATGATCTGTGGCTTGGTAACGCACCATCTGCTCCCTATCATCATGAACGAGTCAGTGGAGGATACAATACCGAAGCAGAGGCCTGGCGGGCATGGAGACCTTATTCGGCTGGCCATGTTGCCGATTGGGGAGCTCATAACTTTGATATTTCACTGTGGGGACTCGGACTTGATCGGATGGCACCAGACAAGATAGTCCATGCCTTAGATGCGGATGAGGATGAACTTACACTCATGTATGGCAACCATCCTCCTATCATTAAAAAAGAGGGACCCCATGATGGAATGATCCAATTCATAGGTACAGACGGATGGATTGGTGTCAGCCGAGGTGATCTCTGGGCCTCAGACGAACGCCTATTAACAATGGAAATGAAACCCAGTGATACTCGCTTGTACCACAGTGATGATCATCGGAGAGATTTTTTGAACTGTGTAAAGACTCGCAGTCTTCCAATTTGCGATGTTGAAATCGGACACAGCTCATCGGTGGCATGTTTAACTAGCGAGATTTGTATGCGACTTGAAAAAACACTTGAGTTTGATTCTGTAAATGAAAAATTTCATGATGAAGAGGCTAATCAACTTCTCACTAGGGAAATGCGAGATCCCTGGTTAATGTAGATGTAGAACTAAAACTCTTTCTTGAACCATCAATCAATACCAGCATCATGCGATAGATTGATTGCCTTTAGACGAACGACCTTGTAGTCAAAGGTCATGATTCATGTTCGCATAATGAGAATTCTGTAATGTAGCATGGTCAGCATCCTGTTTCTCAGAAGTTTGATGAATCACGAGGCACATAATGTGATCTGGTAGGTTAAAGATTTGAGATATGTAGAATCATTCTGTTCATATTGGATGCCATCCATACGTTGTGAACAACCTTGTGACTAGATTAATTCAGATTTGCAGATTCTCTCTATACACTGACCTGCTGTTGGATCATTGATGCGTAGATTATTCTTTATTGCTATCTTGGCAGGGTGTGTTTGCATTGCTGAGGCGCGTGAGTTTCGATGTACGGTCCAGATCAATTATAGGCAGTTGGAGGGGTCTGGATTTGAATTTCTAGATGATCTCAAAGAGGAGATTGAAGATTATTTTAATAATAATAATTGGACAGAGGATCGGTTTGAGCCTCATGAGTTAATTGAATGCTCACTCCAAGTGATTTTTCAAGAGAATATCACATTGACTTCGTTTCGTACACAGTTGATTTTGAATAGCACTCGCCCCATATATGGTACCATGGCAAAGACTCCTTTATTGCAAATCAATGACTCTGAATGGAGTTTCGGTTATTCTCAGGGATCTCCCTTAATTTTTGAGATAGAGCGATTTGATGCCTTGACTACCGTATTAGATTATTATGCTTATTTAATGTTAGGATATGATTATGACTCCTTTAGCGAATTTGGTGGAGAGGAGCATTTCCAGACGGCGAAGCGAATTCAGCAACTTGGGGTGGCGAGTAATGCGGTTGGATGGGGTACGATTGATGTCAGTGGGCGGGCAAGTATTGTGGATCAGATGACGAGTCCGCGCATGCGCCCGCTTCGGCAGGTCTACTTTCAATATCATATTGAGGCATTGGATTTATTTACGACAGATCAAGATACTGCACGAATTAAGGTATTAGAGATATTGCAGACGATGTATGAGTTGTATGAAGATCAATCTAGGCAATATGTTTTTGACATTTTTTTTGGAACAAAAAATCTTGAGTTAGTTGGAATTTTTGAAGATTCACAGGAACGAACACAGGCTTATGATCTTCTTGCCGATGCAGATCCGTCTCGCCTTTCAACTTATGAGTCTTTACTTGAGTAGGAGGTAGAATCTTCATGGAAGTGCGAAGCTTAACATAGCCAAGTTTCTTGAAAAGACTCTAAAATACATGGTTCTTTTTTTATTACATGGTGGTTCAAGATCTTACTTGGAAACGTTCATCAGTTTCTGGAATGCTTTGTTGCATAGATGTTGGCTGCACCACCAAACTAGGATCACTCAATTGCTGAGATATAGCATTATTAAGGACAGATTATCGTTCTATGGCATTGTCAGAGTTTCAAAATATAACCCCTTATTCGTCGGTCTTACTTGTAAAGAACAGTCGGTGCGTTGTTGGGTTTGGGGCTTGTGTTCGGGCAATCTTGATGTTTCTTATGATTTAGCACGAAAAGTACGGAGAGGTGTACTTAATGATTAAACGAATTCTATTCATCGTTATTGGGGGAGTTGGTTTATGTGCAGTGATTGCATTAGGCTTTGCTCTTGCCCCAAGTGATCAGGATGCCCCAACAGAAATGGTCGTCTATAAATCTAGAACGTGCGGTTGCTGTGTTAAGTGGGTGGAGCATATGGAAGAAGCAGGATTCAGTGTGAAATCCATTAATATGCGGGATATGTACACATTGAAGGCTCAATTAGGTGTACCCCGAAATGCTCATTCATGTCATACTGCTGTCATTGATGAATATGTGATTGAGGGGCATGTGCCACTTAATCAAGTAACACGACTGTTGAAAGAAAAGCCTAATATTTTAGGAATTGCCGTTCCAGGAATGCCGATAGGATCTCTGGGCATGGAAGGACCTAATGCACAGTCGTATGATGTTGTCACTTTTGATAACACAGATACGACGGGTGTGTACGCACATATTCAGCCAATCCAGTAATGCCGATCCTCCCAATTCACTTGATTGGGCAACCTGTTCTTCGTCGCAAAACCGAACGTATTGAATCAATTACTCCTGAGGTACGTCAATTGATTCAAGATATGATTATGACTATGGGTAATGCGGAGGGAATTGGCTTAGCTGCCCCCCAAGTGGGACATCCAATCCGTCTATTTGTGGTTGATATTTCCCCGCTCATTGAAGATCTCATTCCAGAAGAGCACGAGACATTACCAGAGCAGCCGATGATTTTCATTAATCCTGAGATCATATGGGAGTCCGATGATGAAGATGAGTTTGAAGAGGGCTGTCTCTCAATTCCAGAGATCAAGGAATATGTCAAACGACCTGCTTCAATAGAAATTACGTATCAAGATCAATCCTTTAGTCAGCAGACGATTACAGTTGATAGTCTATTAGCTCGTGTCATACAGCATGAGTATGATCATATTGAAGGTACTCTTTTTATTGATCATATTAGTGCATTTAGGAGAAGTCTCTTGAAACGTCGTCTTTCGGAGATTGCAAGGAACAATGTAGAGGCAAATTATCCAGTCTATTCGGCATAAAATGATCTCTGCCTCTTTTGATCACATTGGAATTCTGCTATGACCATGGCAGAGATGTTTCAACTAAACATCAAGACGGTTTTTTTGAGTCTTCTTGGTGCGATGATCGTTCATTTGATGGGCTATGATATTTCGGCACAGGACGATTCAAACATTTCTATCATATTACCGACTGCAAATGATGCCCTGTTTAGTGGGGGTGGCCCGGATTTCTTTATGGGCACCTACCGTCAACCAAAACCTAACGAGCAGCCGGGCTGGACTGCAGGTAAGTACGGCTTTGTTCGAAATGTTCGTCACACGAGACATGGAACGGTGTATAGCCGATTTCACGAAGGAATTGATGTGCGTCCATTGAAACGTGACCGTAGGGGGACTCCATTGGATGAGATTTGGGCAATTACAGATGGCGAGGTCGTATATGTGAGTTCCCACTCAGGGCGTTCAAATTATGGTCTCTACATTGTCATTGAGCATTGGTGGGACCAGTCACCTTATTATAGTCTCTATGCTCACCTTGGTAGTATTTCCGTAGAAATCGGAGATCGGGTTAATCAAGGAGACATTATCGGGATTATGGGCTATACTGGAAGAGGCATTAACCGGAGTCGTGCACATTTGCATTTAGAGTTAAATCTAATGCTTAGCGAGGCATTCAATAACTGGTATGATGATCATAAAAAAAATATGGCACCCAATTATCATCAACTCTACAATGGGCTTAATCTTGCAGGGATTGATATTGAGCGCTTATATTTCGAACTTCAAGATAATCCAGATCTGACTATACCTGAATTTATTCAGCGGGAGCGTGGTGCATTTGAAGTCGCGATTTCAGCAGGTCCAACACTCCCAGACTTGCTGTGGAGATATCCATGGTTGTGTGAAGAATTGAAGGGGTGGCATCCTGAGTATGGACCACCCCTTGAAATGGGCAGTTCATGGAAAATTACGTTTGCCAATTCGGGCTTACCTCTGAAATTTGAGCCATCTGACGAGATCGTCAACACCCCGAAGCTGAGGATACTTGAACCCTCACCAATCCCCTATCAATACCTAACCAATGGGTTAGTTCGTGGTAGCGGCGAGAATTACTCCCTTTCGGTCAGTGGCTTGCAACGAATTGATTTGATTTCGCGCTCAGTAATGGATCTACACAATTCCGAATGGGGCGAAAACTAGTTTTCAAACAAAAGAATCTTGAAGTAGGGCACTTTAAGGTTACATATGTGGCGGAAATTTCTGTCAATATTCTACTGAAATCAGTCATCTAACCTTTCATTATAAATAGAGACCTCTATATAGTTGAACGCCCAAGTTGTTGAACTAAAACTTCTTCCCTCTAATTTTTCAAATATCTTCATTCCACCCTGCTTGTTTCTAGCAATTATTGGCAAAGTCAGGCACCACTTAGTCACGTATCCATCGCTAATGTGAACCTTACAGCAAGAACCTATATGTATCGGGTCAGGCAACCGCGGCAAAGTGTCCTGAATATGAGGATTCGTAATTATATTACAGCATAAGGCAATCTGGTGAAACCATTAAGCCCCACTCCAATCTTAACTGGACTGCCTACTCTCGCAATAGAGGACTCACCGAAAAAGTATCTTTAGGTCAGGGTAGTTGATTGATGGTGAATCAATAGGCACATCATTTTGAAGTTCAATCTTTCACCCAACAAAGATGAACACTATGACAAGATTTAGGTTTTAGGCTTGCCTAAAACCTAACCATGATGCGTTTATTTCTTTGGTACATTATTGGATTCTTTTTCCTCACATCATGCACATCCCCTGATCGTTTGGATACGCCAATTCAAGATCGTACAATCAGGATAGTAGCAACAACTAGTATCGTTGCAGATTTAGCTCGTCAAATTGGCGGAGCTGAGGTAACGGTGGAATCACTGATGGGACCAGGTGTTGATCCGCACCTCTATATAGCGAGTGCAGGAGATGTATCCAAAATGAGTCATGCAGACATCATTGTATACAATGGACTTCATCTTGAAGGGAAGATGGGAGATCTTTTTCAAGCTATGAACGAGCGTGGATACCACACTATGGCAGTCGCAGAGGTGAACAGTCATGATAGCTTGCTAATCTCATCAGAGTTGTTTCAGGGAAATTACGACCCTCACATTTGGTTTGACGCTAACTTATGGGCACAGGCGGGATTTACTCTGGCCAACGCATTAAGCTTAATCGATTCTACTCGGGCTGATGTGTTTGTGGATCAGGCATCAAATTTTCAATCAAAACTAATGGACACAGAAGAGTATGTTTTTGGTAGAGTGTATGAGATTCCACCACAGAAACGAGTTCTAGTTACTTCACATGATGCATTCGGATATTTTGGTCGTGCATATGGATTTGAGGTTCGTGGGTTACAGGGAATCTCAACTGCATTGGAGGTCGGAGCAAAAGATGTGCAGGATCTTGCGACCATGGTTGCAGAGCGAAGGATTCCAGCGATGTTTGTTGAGTCGTCAATATCGCCGCGAGGAATTGAAGCCGTTCAAGAAGCAGTCAGGTCAAAAGGGTTTAACGTCAGAATCGGTGGTACTCTTTACGGGGATGCACTTGGAGGAGCATCTACAAGAGCTGTGGATTATAGTGGTATGATTCGCCATAATATTGATACGATTGTTGACGCGCTTACCGATAGTGTATTTGTTGATCATTAGGGCAGATATCCAAATCTTTTTATAAGTTATCTGGAGTGTCTTATACCAGAGTGTGATGATCAATTTCAATGAGATCCTGTGGCAATTCAAGATGCAGAAGATTCTCTGGTCAGTGAGTTTATTTCTTTTGATCTTCATCAGTAATGTAGATGCCCAGTCTCAACAACAGCGCTATGAGTTAAACGGAAGAATCCTAGATTCAAAATTGATGACTGCTATAGCTGATGCGGTGGTCATTCTTGAAGGAACATTACATGGAACTCTGTCAGATTCAGACGGCGTGTTTGAATTGCCATCCGTTCTCCCTGGCACTTATCGGCTAATGATCACCAAAGAAGGCTATGACGTATTACAGAAGTCAATCGAAATTCAAAACGATCTTTATGTTGAAATCACATTATTTCCCAAGTCGAGAGAGCTTCTATACAGGCCCTCGTATTTGGGGGATGAAAATGGATTGTTAACACAAATTTTTCGATACTTGATTCCGCGCAGAGTCGATGCAATCACCTTAGAATATTCTTTGTTTAATGCTCAACTGATGCCAAGTTCACTGTATTATGAAGGCATTAGACTGATAGATATTGGCAGTCCCATAAGCGTATTCGCAGACTTTAATAATGCAGAATTCGTTCCTGATCCCTTTAATTTGAATTTAGGGTTTAACGCATCAGCAGATTTGTCTACATTGGAAAATCGCACAACATCTGCGCTTTTTGAGTACGATTCCAGAGTCCAGAAGATAAGCTCTGCGCTAACACTTCACCGTGATTGGTCAGATGTCGGAGCAACGTTGATAGGCTTCTATGATAGAGGACAAAATTACCTTGATGGGGGTGGTGGCCTACAATTGGGAGGAGTTCGATCTGGAACGGTTGCTGCTAGGGTTGGAGTACAGGTAGCTCCACGCCATGAACTCTCTGGAAGTGGGGGTTGGGTGCAGGATCTAATATATAGTGATTTAGAGGCCCAACAGCAAGCGATGATGATCCACTACAAGTACGAAGATAATCATGGATTTTTTCGTGAGGTGAGCTCTGCGGTTTCTACCCAGAAATTAGCGAGTGATTCAGAGATTTTACAGCAGGGTGGCTATACCTATGCTCATATCGCGCCGCTGACGAATTTACACCTAAAAGTCGGAGTTAACTATTACAGGTATATAGAAACGATGACCCTCCAAAAAGAGAGGCTTGCCCTGCATTCTTCATCCGTCAATGACGCTGGTATATTTGCAAATATGCGCTATCTGTTTTCATCTATAGTCATTGAACACCAAATTAGGTTAGATATGACCAAGCCGCACTGGGGCGGGGCAACGATTTTGAACTGGTCGGTTAACGATCAGTGGCGCATCATCACCGGTGGAGGGTATACCTATACTGACACAGAGGTGACACAAGTAAATTTAGGGATGGGTTGGAGTGGATTTCGTCGGTCTGTGGATGTGATGACGTTTGCACGTAACTCAACAGAAACTCGAATCCTTGGAATGACGGCACTGGTACAGGGATCTCACTGGGCCACAGCTTTGAATACTTCATACACAGATGAGCCATCCAAAGAGTCACAACTGTCCACATGGATGCAGTTCTATGCTACAATCCGTGGTCCATTTAATTTATTTACAGTATATCCAGAGGTATTTGGGACTGTTTTTCATGCCCCGTCTTGGTTGAGCGCAAGTTGTTCAATTGAATGGAGAGAAATTGGTGGGGTAACGCTTCAGATGGGACTTCATAATATTTTTGATGGAAATTTTTCCTACCCTTTGAGTGATTTCAGTGAGCCTGGAAGATCATTCAGGTTAACGCTCAGCTATCAATCATCTTCTTAGAATAATCTAACGGAAATCTGCTATTCTCTGAGCAGTTTCAGTAAAGGGGCGAAAAGCACATCCTAAGTCATTGATTGCCCGAAGGTTTGAATAGGAACGAGTGGTAAAGACATATTCCACGGTTGACCGTCCGAATGCTAGTTCCTGACCCGTCATTGATGTCCAAATATCAGTTAGGGTTCCTCCAATCAATGCCATCCCATAAGGCAGTCGAAATTTAGGTGGCTTCACTCCAAAGGCTATAGCAAGAATTGTAAGAATATCCTGCCAAGACAGGTTCTCGCTCCCTAAAATGTATCGTTCACCCGTCTTACCATGTTCTAATGCTGCAAGATGTCCAGCGGCAACATCTGCGACATCAACGACATTCGTCCCTCCTTTAGGATAAAGCCAGATCTTTCCAGATTGAATTTTCTGCATAAATTCGTGAGATACATGAGGTACTTTTCCGTGGCTTGTGTCGGGCCCAAGGATTAGACTGGGATTGACCATCACGGCATCAAGGCCCTCAGCAATACTTCTGTGAACCTCGAGTTCAGCGAGATGCTTGCTTTTCGCATAGGGCCACATTGATGCGCCATCTGGCCACTCGGTTGATTCATCGGAAACTCCGCCGGGAGTTTGTCCAATGGGGGCAATGCTGGATGTATGAACTAATCGCTCTATCCCAGATTTACGTGCCGCATCTACAACAGCGGCAGTCCCATGAACATTGACCTTCGTGAGAGATTTTGATCCCGTTTGAACATTGGCAGCTACATGAAAGACAACTTGAGTGTTTTTCATTGATTGCTTCAAAGCATCAATATCCGTTATATCTCCGACGGCATGTTCAACTTCGTTTTCAATAGGGTTGAGCAAATCTAGTTTTGAGGTTTCTCTTCTATAGATTCTGACTTGATAGCCAGATTTTAAGAGCTGATGGACAAGTTCGCTTCCCAAGAAGCCCGTTGCTCCTGTGACGAGTACTTTCATGATTCAAATTCAATTAGTAGGGTATCAATTGACACAGCATCTTTGTTCTTAACATGGACTTGTCGAATCGTGGCTGTGCAAGGAGATAGTAGTTCATTTTCCATTTTCATCGCTTCAAGGATGACAAGCCCCTGGCCTTCGGTGACACTATCGCCAGCCTCAACAGAAATATTGGTGATCAATCCGGGCATTGGGGCACGAAGTTCGGTTGTAATTTCAAGACTTTCTGTATGCTGACCGTATTGGGAAATCAGTTTAGAGCGGTCACTTACAAAATTACAACGAATTGTATGCCCATCAATGGTCATCAATGAATCCGCATCAGGGTGCATGTGAATAAGATAACTATGCCCGTTGAGTACTAGGCTATATAGATTAGACTTTAATTCAGATATTGAGGCATCGGCAATCTGTCCCATTACAGTAAGACCATCCGATGATAACGTAATTTTAACGGTTTCGCCTTCAACCTCGACAAGAAAAGTTCTAGTCATAGAGGATCACAATAATGCCTATTGATTTGTAATATGATCACAATGCAACGCCTCATTAAGTCCATTGTTTAGAGTTTGCATTCGTTTTGTGTAGATCAGCCCGTTGGATCAGCAGTTTATGAAAAGCTTTTAATATGGCAGGCTATGCCAAGTTCTGATTGGTACTCATTTGAGTTTTATCTCAGAGATGTTGAGGCAAGAAAATTGATTCCTTGGGAGAGGATCATGGAATAAAAATTATGAGGAGTTCTTTCAGATTCTGTCATCAATAATATAGTTTTCCGAACGAATTATCAATCAAGGTCCATCGTGGAGCGCACAACGGAAAGCTTTCAAATCGCAGAAAAGAATCAAATATCCAATGAGCTACTCCATGGCGAACCTTAGAGAATTAGATCGTTTCTACAAGTTCATCCGTTGTACTGATTATCCGTCTGTGATGTATATTTGAAGCAATGTTGAACTATCTAATTCAAGGAAATTCTTTCTCTGCTATGTGGCGTATTTCGTTTAGCACATCACAGATAGAGAGGTTCAATAATTAAGATTTTTAAGAATATATTAGCGAATGCGCCTATCTTGGAATGAAATTCGTGCTCGTGCGGCCAAGTTCTCTGATCAGTGGAAGAATGCCGTCTACGAAAAAGAAGACACTCAGAGTTTTTATAACGCCTTTTTTGAAATCTTTGGCATTCAACGTCGGAGTGTCGCACGATACGAACAGCATGTCAAGAAGTTAGATAATCGTTCGGGTTTCATTGACTTATTTTGGCCAGGGGTCTTGATCGTTGAACAAAAGAGCACGGGGCGAGACTTGAATCAAGCCTATGAGCAGGCTGGGGAATACTTTGATGCGCTTGCGGAGCATCTGCGTCCGCGCTACATTTTAGTAAGTGATTTTCAGAGCTTCCATCTCTACGATTTGGATCAGCGGCAGGAGCTAGTATGTTCTCTTTCTGAATTACACGCTCATGTGGAAGCATTCGGTTTTATCATTGGAGTTGAGCGCCGCGAATTTCGTGATCAGGATCCGGCCAATATCAAAGCCTCTGAGTTAGTTGGGCAATTGCATGACCTGTTGGATGAGTCGGGTTACCGCGGGCATGATCTTGAGCGCTTTCTTGTTAGGATCGTGTTTTGTCTGTTTGCCGATGATACAGGGATTTTTGAACCGCGCGATATCTTTCTTCAATTTATTGAGGGTCGAACCCGTGAGGATGGTCCAGATCTTGGACCCTTTCTGAGTCATATCTTCCAAGTCATTAACACTCCAGTCAATCAGCGATACAATACATTAGATGAAGAGTTGGATCAATTCCCTTATGTTAATGGGGAGTTATTCAATGGGACTCTCTCTATCCCCTCCTTTAATCAAGAGATGCGTCAAGCATTGATTGATGCATGTCTATTTGACTGGTCAATTATATCACCTGCGATTTTTGGTGCACTATTTCAATCGGTGATGGATCCGCAGGAACGCAGAGAACAGGGTGCACATTATACCACAGAGAAAAACATTCTCAAATTGATTGCACCACTTTTTCTTGATGATTTATACACTGAGTTCAATCGATTAAAATCCAGAAAAGATACCCGCCGCCTCGCAGAGCTGAAAAAGTTTCAGCACAAATTAGGGCAAATGATCTTCTTTGATCCAGCGTGTGGATGCGGGAATTTTCTGATCATTACATACAGAGAATTGCGAAAGCTTGAGTTATTGGTGTTAAAAGAGATTCATGCGAAACATCTGGCCAACGCACAGGCAGAAATTGATTCGTCTGATTTATCCTTGATAGATGTCAATCAGTTCTACGGCATTGAAATCAATGAATTTCCAGTTCGGATTGCAGAGACGGCCTTGTGGATGATGGATCACATCATGAATACCCAGCTCAGTCTGGAGTTCGGACAAACCTATACGCGTATTCCATTGGAGACATCTCCCTCCATCATCCATGGCGATGCATTGGAGTTGGACTGGTCAGAGATACTCTCACCTCAGAAGTGTTCATTTGTACTTGGAAATCCACCGTTTGTAGGAGCAAAATATCAAAGTAAATTACAACGAGCCCAAGTGCACCGAATTGCGTCATTGCGCACCAATGGTGGAACACTTGATTATGTTACGGCATGGTTTATGAAAGCGGGACAATACATCGGTAACACATCGTGTTCCATTGGCTTTGTTTCAACGAACTCTGTGACGCGTGGAGAGCAGGTTGCACAGCTTTGGCCGATTCTATTTGAGCGCTATGAGTTAGAGATTGCATTTGCACACCGAACATTTACATGGGGATCCGATGCGAGAGGGAAGGCGCATGTCTATGTGGTCATCTTGGGGCTTGACCGTAAGGAGAATGCTCCAAAACAGAAACGCTTATTCAGTTACCCTGATCTTCAGGGAGAGCCCTTAGAGAGTCAGCACTCAGCACTCTCACCGTACTTGTTTGATGCAGGAAGGATGAATAATCCAAACATTACCGTACGTGAAGAAAGTGATCCCATCAACGGGTTAAAGAAAATGGTTATTGGATCAAAGCCAATAGATGGTGGGCATTATATTTTTGACGAAAAAGAGCGAGAAGATTTTTTAGCACTGGAACCAAAAGCAGATCCGTTCATCCGCCCATATGTCGGGGCACGTGAATTTTTACATGGGGAAAAACGCTGGATCTTAGCTTTGCATGATGTCCCACCGAATGTGCTGGCGAAACTCCCACATATTCGTAAACGAATGGCATCTGTTCGCGTATTTCGGGAAAAAAGCAAAAGCGTACCGACACAAAATATAGCCAATACGCCTATGCTGTATCATATAAAAACCATTCCAGAAGACCCGTTCTTGGTGATCCCACGAGTTAGTTCAGATAGACGAGAATATGTGCCGATTGATTGGATTAAACCTCCAATAATTCCAAGTGATGCAGTTCTATGTATTTTGGATGCTACCCTCATTGATTTTGCGTTGTTGACCTCGGCGATGCATATGGCATGGATGAGAACCGTAGCAGGACGATTGGGTACGAGCTATCGTTACTCCATAGGAGTGGTATACAATACATTTCCAGTGCCCCCCAAGAATGCTGATCTTACATCTCTTGAGCCTCTTGCTCAATCAGTCTTGGATATGCGAGCCAAGCATCCAGATGCAACACTTGCCCATCTGTATGATCCAGATTTGATGCCACCCGATCTTAGAAATGCACATCTAAAATTAGACCGCGAAGTGGATCAATTATACCGTAGCAAAGGATTCAACTCAGAGCGTGAACGATTTGAACACCTGATTATGCTTTACGAAAAAATGCAAACACCACAATTACAAAGTTAAGGGGAGTGAAGCATCATATAAAGTAATGTTCTGGAATCCATTGAGGTTATTATTGTGGAGAGATTAAATGATAGCATGCGCCATTATCCACCGGTAGGAGAAAATGAGGGCAAGGAAGCTGAAGTTGCAACTATGTTTAATGCAATTGCCCAGCGCTATGATTTCTTGAATCGGGTTCTGAGCTTCGGGTTGGATAGGTTGTGGCGTCAGGCAGCGATTCGCAGACTTGGTCAATTAGAAGGGAGGTGTATTCTTGATATCGCAACAGGAACGGGTGACGTTGCTTTGGCAACCCTTCGTTTCAATCCTAGTGAAGTTGTAGGTGTGGATATCGCTGAGAAGATGCTAAACGAAGCACGTCAAAAATCTGTACCTAAAAAATTTAAAGGGACACTTTCATTTGTTAACGGATCAGCAGAGCAACTTCCGTTTCCTTCCAATCATTTTGACGCTGCAATTGTGGCGTTTGGTGTTCGGAATTTTGAAAATCTTGACGCGGGACTCTGTTCAATTGAGCGCACACTCAAGCCAAATGCACCATTAGTCGTTCTTGAATTTAGTCAGCCTTCAGTCCAACCAATCCGAGGCTTATATCAACTTTATTCCAGATTCATCTTGCCAAGAATCGGCCGTGCAATATCAGGAATTTCTGGACCCTATGAGTACTTACCTGACTCAATTGGAGTGTTTCCAAGTGGAGGAGAACTTTTGAATAGACTTGAAAAATGCGGGTTTACAAACACCAATTCAAAACCCCTAACATGCGGGATAGTCTCTCTCTACACAGGATATGCAACAGGAAAAATCAATCCCAGTGTGAGCGAATCCTTTTGATGAGCTTGATTTCGTTAATCTCACCATTTGTGTGATATTCAACTTGGTCCATGAGACGGCGAATTATATCTACGCCAAATCCGCCAGATTTGCGATTGCGAGATAACTTTATGAGGTTTGGCTTCTGATATGTGTTTTCATTAAATGCGAAGCCTCGGTCTCGGATTTGAACAATAATTCGCGTTGTCTCAATTGTCATCGTGAGATGTATTTTTTCATTTGGTTTGCCCTGATACGCATGCTCAATCACATTTGAGCAGGCCTCGTCAACAGCTAACCTCAATTCCGATATTGCTTCGTCACTGAGGTTTGCGTTAAGTGCATGAGTAGAGATGAATTTTCGCACCTTGGTCAAGTAGCGAGTAGCACTTGGGATTACAAGAGTATGACGAACAGGCATACAGTCCATGACAGATCGTCTAAATTGGTTGAATGCCTTGCTCAAAGAGAGAAATTGCCTCCTCTTCGGTTTCAACTATATGATAGATCTTTGGAAATCCTAGCAGGTCAAAAACATCAAAAATTTTGGGCTTGAGTTCGCAAATCTTGATGTCCCCATTCAAAGAGCGGATTTCTTCAATAAATGCCATGAACACTCCAAGTCCAGCACTGGAGATGTATTCAAGTTCATGCCCATTAACGATGAGGTGTGTTTTTCCTTCATTTCTGCACATTTTGATGGCAGATTCCAGTTCGGGAGCGGTATGGGCATCTAATTCTCCTCGGATGGTGAGGATCGTAGTCATCCCTGAATCTCGGAAGGCAACAGAAAAATTACTCATAAGCAGTAGGATCAATAGTGAGTAGGGTTAGTCAGAAATTACAACAATTAAATTATGTCGGTATTTGGGTCACATTACCACGCCACTTAACGATCAATAATGTACAGTCGTCATAGTTTTTTTCAGGATTCATGAAGCGGTCAATCGCTTGGCATATCGCATCATGAACCCCTTTTGCATTCTCAAATCTAGCAGATTGAATGCTGTCAATCAATCGATCGTATCCAAATTCTTCGCCCTGAGAATTTCGGCCTTCAATCGCACCATCTGTGTAAAGCACAATTAAATCACCAGGGCTAAATCTGATATGTACAACATCCAGTGTATCAATAAATAATTTACTTCGATCTAGACCAAAACCCAGTCCAGATGATCGAAGTAATTTAGCATTTCCATTTACATCAATGATTATCGCAGGGGTATGACCTGCACGAGCGAAAGAAATATGACCAGAATGGTAATCAAGAATCCCATATATCGCAGTCACAAAAACATTTTTCTCCAGAGATGCTCCAAGGGCCTGATTGGCGTGATACATGAATGCATCGGGCTGTGGTGCAATCCGTGTTAAGCCTTGAAAAATGCCCTGCATTTCGGCCATATAGAATGCAGCGGATGTACCTTTACCGGAGACATCGGCAATGATGAACGCCATTTTTCCATTCCCTAAGTCTAACCAGTCATAATAGTCTCCACCAACTTCAAGTGCTGGCGTACTTGAGGCAGCAATCGTTAAATTGGGAAGTGTTGGAATTTCTTGAGGTAAGAGTCGTTGCTGGACTTCGCGCGCAATGGAGAGTTCACTGGCCAGACGTTCTTGTTCAATTTTAGCGTCTAATAGGCGAGCATTTTCAAGCACTAATGAGGCTTGGGATGTAAATAGTCCTATAGACTCAATGTCATCATTCTCAAAAGCCTGAGGAATTTCTTGGGCAACAAACAAAGTCCCTATAGCCTCTGTAGTGGTCACAAGTGGAATTGCCAATAGGCTCATGATCTTTTGAGATTTACTGTTTTTTGTTCTATAATCTGTCGCAGTATTATCAATAGAGATGAGTTGTTGTGAACTTGTCGCTTCTTGATGGATGGTAACGATATCACATGACTCTTTGGCTACAGATACTTCAATCTTGTAGGAAGCAACGATGCGGGGATGTAAGGATCCAGACTTAAAATCATTCATGGTTAGCCATGCTACTTTTCCAGGCCCTGCGTCCACTGGGGTAGACACAATCCAATGATATAATTTTTTGGAATCGGCCACTTCACGAACCAGAACACTGAGTCCTTGAATCGCGGCCATCTCATCCGCACTCCGTCTATAATCGCCCATCGTTGGTAAATGGAAAATAAGGGATAAAACAGATGTAACTGAATAGAGAAACCCATAGGTCATCATCAGGACGAATGTGCTAAACAGTGGAAGGCTATAGAATTGTAAATAATCAATTGGATAGGAAGAGTCAGTAATGAAGGCTTGTGTCACATCGGGTCGAAAAACTAATAATAATGCACTCGTCGTCAAACAAATCAATATGACTCCTAAGCCGATGGAAATCATTTTCCGTCTGAATGATAAGCGAATAATCCAAGCTAATCGGATTGAATTCAGAATAATGAAAATGATGGATCCCAATGCGCCGAGTCCTAATAGAATAATTAGAGACTGAGCGAATGGTGGAGCGTCGGTATTAAAGTGATGATGGTATGGAGAGATCGCAATGTATGTGATGGCGATACATAGCAGTAGCAAGCGCCAATCACGCTCGCTACGACGGGTACGTCGATAGCGCCCTAGTCGACTAAATAACTCAAAGATAACAAAACCCATCGTGGCAAAGAGCATATTCAACAGAGCACTCTTGATATATACGATTGGAGTGGCAGGTACATTGATATCTATAAATCCACCCTGAATCTGAAATACAAGAAGTATCAAACTAGCAATCGTCATGATCCCAACAATGGACTGCCAGAATATTTGAGTAGGAGAGGGGCTCAGATGCTGTATGGCTTTTGCTATGGATAGCCATAGGCACACATAGCACAGACTCAGCACCGCATGATACAGAATTTTTGTGGTCAGGGTAGCTGACTCACTGATCCCTCCGATAAAGGAAAATCCAGTTGTTACAAAAAACAACAGGACAAACGTAACAGGAGGAATCCACGACTTCAATCGCTTGATCAAAACGCCTATAGCTAGATTACAAGTAAAAGAAAAGCAGAGATAAGTCTTTAAGCATAGAGTCTCTTAATATCAATCAAATTCAGAGGTTATCAGAGTAATAATTTCAATAGCCTCCATTATAGAAATGCGGCGAGTGTTGATCTGTCATTGAGCGTTTTTTGACGTGTCGTGATAAGTAGTACACAGAAATGTGATGCATTGCTACCAATCCAACACCTATTTTAATTGAGTTCATTAGCAGTCACATACACCAAACTTACTAAAATTCATAATGGATGGTTTCGTTCAGTGGTTTGTCAAAAATAATTTTACGGATTAGAATTCTTCATGATTTAGCCTTCAATAAGTGGTCAAGGAAATTTTACAATGATTGATGGATCCCTTTTGAATGTCTTTGGTGATAGCATCAACGTTTATAGTCTATCAGTGATGAGCTCCAATTCAATTAAACATGGATAAATAACCCCAACTTAAAGAAAACCGTCTATTTTTCGTGATTTAAGCAACAATGTTGCATGAATCTTCGTAATCAATGAATATTTCTCAATTATGGAATGAGCACATACAGCCGGCTTCTATTTATTGTGGTTCTCTCAATGTCCACTTTGGCTGTCTTTAGGCTTTTTTCGGGCCCTCCTATACCTCGTGGGGCCACTGCAATCGATAATATTGATCCCTACGAGTTGACGACACAGAGTTTTCAGGTTTCGGGCAATTTACTGGTTCTGATTGATGCCGTTGGTAGTGTGGATGATCGTCGCGGGGCGAACGGGCTTGCAGCATATTCTTGGATTACTCACATCAGCTCTGGGGAAACCGTCTGGTCAATGCTTAATTCACCCAACACGGTTCTTGATGGATCCCTAGCGACAATCACTCAAGATTCATTGACACTTGAGCGTGGGGAGTATAGATTGAATTTCGCAAGTTATGGACAATTGTTGAAGCATTCAGATGCATCATTTGAAAAGGATCAAAGAAAATGGAAAACAATCGTTCATTCTCCGAACAACAAAGATGCCTTAAGATCAATTGATGGGTTTATTGAATACAGAATGGATGATCAGCTGTGGGATGCCACGCCTCTGGGAAGAGAAGAAAAAAGAGAGCATTTGTTTGAGGTTCATAGCCCTGTTGATCTTACAATTCATGCGATTGGGCAATTAGGGGATCACGATGAAGTCCAACCTGTTGATTTTTCTCGGATTGAAGATGTCGTGACTGGCCAAGTCATCTGGCAATTGACTCGGGATAATACCTCTTGGGCCGGAGGTGCATTAGAAAATCGAGTCTTCAAAGGACAGCGCCTCCTCCCACCAAGTGTTTATCGTGCAGTTGTTACGACCAACAGTACACATCACTATGACGATTGGTTGGGTAACCCACCTTATCATCCAGATGGATGGGGATTACGTCTTGCCGCTTCCCAGCGAGAGGCAGTGCGCACATTTGATCCGTGGATGCTACAACGTGATCCTATCATTGGATTTACCCAAGTAGGCGATGACGAAGAGCATTTTCAATCATTTACAGCCCAAGATACCACAGCCATCGTTGTGGATGCTTTAGGGGAAATTACTGGACCAGATAATGGTTATGATCTCGCACGTTTAGAGCAACAAGATAATGAAGGAGAGTGGGAAGTACTATGGGAAATGTCATGGGAGGGTTCCGCTCACGCTGGCGGCTCTAGAAAAAATCGTAAGGAGGTACAATTTTTCAGATTGCCTCCAGGCCGCTATACACTAAGTTATGAATCCGACGGCTCACACTCATTTGAGAATTGGAATTCTAGTGAGCCTGATTATCCAGAGCGATGGGGCGTAGCAATGTTTTCGGTCATGGATGGTGTGTCAACTGTAATTCTTGATGACTCAGTTCAATGATCTTAGTTGGAATGACCGACTGCCATCAAATTCTTATTCTTCGATGGCAGAAGTCGTTCAAATCAGGTAAACGTTGAAGCTTGCAACCGTCGACATTGGAACAAATTCTGGAAAGCTTCTCATATCTGAGTGGTCTTCCAAGGGAACACTCATTCCTCTTGAACAGGCGTATCGCATGATTCGGTTGGGAGAAGGTGTTGATGCAAATGGAGTCCTGTCCGACAAAGCGATTGACCGCCTCATTGATGCTTTGAGCGCATTTCAGGTCATCGCTGATCGGTGGGACATAGATCAATTTATCGTTACTGGCACAAGTGCATCGCGTGATACGGGTTCTTCAATCATTGAGACCGTTTATCATCGTACTGGACTGAAGTATGAAATCCTATCAGGAGATCAAGAGGCCGACATCAGTTTTGAAGGGGCGTTAGGAGGATTGCCCCATATCAAGGGGCATGTCATTTCCTGTGATATAGGGGGAGGATCTACAGAACTAGTTGAAGGTACATCCGATGGGAAAATTATTAATCGAGTGAGTATAGATATTGGTTCGGTTCGGATCACAGAGCGCTATTTTTCATCCCTACCCCCTAAGGTATCCGAACTAGAATCGGCAAGATTGTATATTGGATCATCATTGAAGCGGGTTGAATTTTGCGGAAATGACGGTGAAACGTTCTTAATTGGGGCCTCAGATGCTCAGCGACTCCTTCTGGAGTTACAATTTCAGCTAACGCATAATCAGCTTCTTGGGCAATTTGAACAATATAGTCCGTCATGGAGATGTTTAGAGCAGAGAGATCCCCAAAGGATGATGTTGTCTTGTGATCAGATCCAATGTTGGACCGATTGTCTCATTCAGATGAGTTATGCGGATATTTTAGCACTTGATCCCCAAAAGCTAAACGGAAGGGCGGATGTATTTCCCGCAGCAATCATGATTTTTCTGGAAATCATGAATCGTCTAAGACAAAACTACATTACCATCAGTCCGTGGGGACTCACACACGGGGTTGCTCTAAGAATGTATAAAGGATTAAGTTTGTCATCATCAATCTAAGCCTTAAATTGTAAAAGATATCCCTATGATTGATTAAAATCATTATAAATTGACACTCGTATTTTAAGAGAGAGATGAAGCGTAAAGCTATTTATCAAGTGCTAAGCAAAATTACCGACCCCGAAACAGGGCAGAATATCATCCGTTCGGGGGCAGTAAGAGATATGGTCATTGAGGGTCAGGTAATCTCATTTAAGGTTAACATCTCTCAGCCGGGCACAGACTTTTCGCGCAATATAATCCAGCACTGCACCGAGGCGATTCATCATGCATTTGGCAAGGATATGACTGTAAACGTTGAGGTGGTACATTCGCGGGGGAGCGGCCGGCACTTAGAACTCGGTGCTCAACACATGATCGCGATCGCATCTGGAAAAGGAGGGGTAGGCAAAAGCACGATTGCAACCAACATTGCTGCTGCACTAGCCGATGAAGGGTACAAGACCGGGCTAGTAGATACCGATATTTATGGGCCAAGCGTTCCGCTCATGTTTGGTTTGGAAGGAGATAAACCTCGTGTCAATGATCAGCGAAAGATCGTTCCAATCATCAAGTACGGGGTTCATGTCTTGTCAATGGGGTTATTGGTGGATGATTCACAGGCAGTGATTTGGCGAGGTCCAATGGTGTCGGGGGCCGTCAAGCAGTTCTTGAATGATGCAGAATGGGGAGATCTTGATTTTCTAATATTGGATTTACCGCCTGGAACGGGAGATATTCAACTTACGATTGTCCAAACCGTTAAATTGGCTGGTGCAATTATTGCGTCTACTCCACAGAAAGTTGCACTTGCCGATGCAAAAAAAGGACTACTCATGTTTGAAAAAGTAAACGTCCCCGTCCTAGGGATTGTTGAAAATATGGCATGGTTTTCTCCGAAAGAACTGCCTGACAAAAAGTATTACATTTTTGGTGAAGGGGGGGCTGAAAAGTTAGCATCTGAAACAGGAATCCCTTTACTTGGTAAGATCCCCATAGAAGAACCATTAAGAGTCTCGGGTGACGAAGGAATACCCATTGTATTATCGTCTCCTACAAACCCTGCTGCTCTTGCATTTCGGACCATTGCACACAACATTGTTGTATCATTAGCTGATAAGAGCATGACACCGTCATCTCCAGTCATTGAGTATCAATAGTAAAAGATGATGTCTCACTACGATCCAAATACTGACACTGATCTGCTTCATCGTATTGAGGATGGACTTGATTCAATTCGTCCGTATCTTATCGCAGACGGGGGCGAAGTTCGTGTGCACAGAATTACACAGGATATGGTAGTAGAGATAGAGTTACTTGGTACTTGCGGATCTTGCCCGATGAGTACTATGACCATGAAAGCTGGGATTGAGCAAGCCCTTCGGCATGCTGTCCCGCAGATTTCTGGTGTGGAGGCTGTTTAAATTACAATTTTGAATTGATATAAATATGAAAAAATATAAATTATTTACTGGCTTAATTGCCTGTATTCTTTTTTTTGTTTCCCATACTGCTTCTGCACAGATGGAATTTCATTATCAGCGGGGTAGTTTATTAAATCCGTTTTCAGGGGAGTATAGTGCGACGAATATTTTAACATTTCAGCATGCGGGGAATTGGAAATTAGGCTCCAGTTTTTTCTTCATTGATTTTATGGATGATGCAGACAATGATGGTTTTAATGACAAGGAGTTTTATGGGGAGTGGTATCCGACCTTGAGTTTTTCAAAGCTGTCGGGATCAAGTCTCAAGATCGGGCCAATCATTGATATTGCCGCCATTGGTGGCCTGAATTATGATGGTGATGTCAATATTCTTAAATTCTTACCAGGAGTTCGTCTATCTTGGCGGGTACCAGGATTTATTTTTGTCAATACGGACTTTGCTGGTATCATTGATTATAGCGACGGGACTCGCCGTGAGAATGGATTTATCTTTGATATCAGTTGGCTAAAAATCATGAATTTTGGAGGCCAAATCGTCTCCTTCATGGGTCACGCGGAGTATGTTAGTGCGGTAGATTGGAAAGATGGCTCTGGTAACGATGTGGCATGGGTCTTAGCACAGCCCCAGCTGGTATGGGACATTGGAAATTTATTTAATACACCGAACGAATTTCACGTAGGTATTGAGTTGCAGTACTGGGCAAATAAGTTAGGATTCAGCAAAGATATGGATGAGTTTCGTCCTCAGTTTCTCATGGTTTGGCGCCTCCAGTGATCCAATTGTCTAAGACGTTATAGTATTGATTCGTGAGGGTACATTTTGCTGAAATGGTAGGTTACCAGTCAGAATTTGAGAGTCATTCAAGTCGACTCTGATTGGTTTTAGTAGTTTGATGGAAGCAGTATGCGCCTCTCGGTAGACCCTTACGCTATCTTAGGCCCAGCGGACTGAACTTCGTAAGAACATTTACTGGCGTACTGGGCAAAGTTGTCTGCGAACAGGATTGAGAGTCGCTGAGCCATTTCATGGTAGGATTCTCTATCAGACCAAGCCTTTTCTGGAAACAACAAGTCATCTGGTAGTCCAGGGCACTTTTCTGGAATTGAGAGTCCAAAGATCGGCTCTTCAACGGTTGGAATATCAATAAGGACACCACTGTGGATTGCATCGATAATCGCCCGTGTATAGCGAAGCTTGATTCGCTCGCTTGTATCTCCAACAAATCCTGTATTGATTAACCAAGTGTTGACATGATGTTTCTTGATGTTAGAGGCAAGTAATTCAGAGTATTTTGCGGGATGCCAGACCATAAATGCCGCGCCAAAACAGGCAGAAAACGTTGCAACGGGTTCATTGACACCAACCTCTGTTCCAGCAACCTTAGCGGTATAGCCACTAATAAAGTGATACATCGCCTGAGCCGATGTAAGCCGAGCGATGGGCGGTAGGACCCCAAAGGCATCAAATGTAAGAAAAATAATGTTTGATGGATGGCCTCCCCTACAAGGAATTTTAGCATTATCAATATACTCAATCGGAAAACATGCACGAGTATTTTGAGTCAGTTGAGTATCGCTATAATCTACGACATGAGTAACAGGGTCTAAGATCACATTTTCCAGTACTGTACCAAAACGTATGGCGTTGTATATCTCTGGTTCTTGGTCGGCAGATAAATTAATTGCTTTGGCATAACAACCTCCCTCAATATTGAAGATTCCGTCTTCGGCCCAGCCGTGTTCGTCATCGCCGATAAGTGCGCGGAGTGGATCTGCCGATAAGGTGGTTTTACCAGTGCCAGAGAGCCCGAAAAAAAGAGAAACATCTCCTTGTTCGCCTTGGTTTGCAGAACAATGCATTGATAACACACCTTGACGTGGCAAAATGTAGTTCATGATCGTGAAGATACCTTTTTTCATCTCTCCTGCATATTCTGTCCCAAGAATCACCATTTGCTGATCTTCGAATGATATATCTATGCTAGTCTTTGAAGACATATACGTTGTGTGACGGTTGGCAGGAAACATTCCAGCATTATAGATGACATAGTCAGGTGTACCAAAATCATCAAGCTCTTCACTGCTGAGTCGAATTAACATATTACGCATAAACAATGCATGATAGGCTCGTTCACATATCACCCGGACCTTGATTTGATAGCTTGGATTCCAACCAGCATAACCATCCACGACGTACAGACGGTCGCGGGTGTTGAGATAATCACGGGCCCGTTCACGGTTAATTTCAAATGTATGTTGGTCAATGGGTAAATTGACAGCACCCCACCAAATATCTTGATGGCTCGGAGGAGCTTTGACAATTCGCTTATCGTTGGGGCTGCGTCCTGTTTTTTGCCCACTCTTGATTGAAATCGCGCCGCTGTGTGCAATCGCAGCACCCCGTCCATGTCGGAGTGCATCCTCATACAGGACAGCAGGGACTACATTCTGTCGGATGTCCTTTACCGTGATTCCAAACGGCGTAAGGTTAAGCATCAAACAAGGAATCAATGAGCAAGGTCATCGTAATTATCACGATGCAAGTCAATAGATCAGAGTCATGATGCATAGAGTGCTTCAATTTCAGCACTATACTGTGTAAAGATATTTTTGCGACGAACTTTAAGGGTAGGGGTCAGCTGACCGCCGTCAATCGTAAAGGGTTCAGTAATCACATGGAATTTTTTGACCTGCTCCCATGGAGGTAAACCTTCATTGACACGATCAATAATCGTTTGAACCTCACGTTCCAAAAAAGAATGATTTGGTGATTCTCCAAAAGCTTGCTTTACATATCCAGCGTCTACAACGATGAGTGCAGCGCAAAACTTGAAGTCTGGACCCAATACGACGGCATGTTCAATCAGAGCACTTGATGCAAGGGATACCTCAATGGGTGCGGGTGCAATATATTTCCCAGTTGATAGCTTAAATAGCTGTTTTTTTCGGTCAGTGATATATAGATACCCTTGATCGTCAATTTTTCCTATATCTCCAGTATGCAACCATCCATCTTCTGTAATCGTCTGCGCGGTTTCATCTGGTAAATTAAGATAGCCTGACATGATATGTGGGCCTCGAGTCAGGATTTCACCATCGTCTGCGATATTGACCTCCACACCGTCAATCGGCGTACCAACCGAACCAGATCGTAATTTTCCTTGCTCATATAACGTAATCACGGGAGAGGTTTCGGTCAACCCATATCCTTGTCCGCAATAGATTCCGAGCCCATTGATAAATGATTGAACTCTGGAAGAGAGCGCTGCACCGCCACTAGTGATGGCTTTTAAATTTCCTCCAAACACTCGACTGCGAGCTTTTTTGTAAACGAGCGAATCAGCAATCTTATCAGACAGGCTAGATGTTGGATTCTCCACATCATAATTTTCTGCCTTGTTGAATGCCCAACGGGCAAGCATCCCCTTAACCCCTTTAGTTTCTATTGCCCTAGTGATGACCCCTGCATGTACTTTTTCAAGCAAACGAGGGACGGTTGTCATGTGTCGGGGGCGGATATACTGGATGTCATCAATGAGTTCATCAGGTGTCTCAATAAAAAAGATTGAACAGGATTTTGATACATAAAATAATGATGCGATTCGCTCAAAGGAATGAGATAATGGAAGAAAGGACAAAACATTACAGGGAACATCAAAGGTTAATCGATCTGCAACCGACAGTGCATTGGTGGTTAAATTTCTGTGGGTAAGCATGACACCTTTTGGTTGCCCAGTTGTGCCAGAGGTGTAACAGATCGTTGCAAGATCTTCACTTTGCACCGCGGCCTTACTCTCGGTAATTAGGTCAGGGGTCTTTAAAAGTTGCTCTTCTCCGCGAATGATTAAATCTGAGAACGTAGTCATCTCGGAAGAGAATTGATCGTTAATGCCTAAGATCCATTTGAGTGACGGACTCTCCGACGTCATATTGGGAGGACAGCGATCATATAATCCCTTAGAGGAAACAACATAACCACACACATTAGCATCCTTCAAGATATATAGGATTTGTTCTTGAGGTTGCGTTGTATAGATTGGGACGCTCGTGGCCCCTAATGATAAGAGCGCATAATCAATCAATAGCCATTCAGTGCGGTTTTCAGAGTGAATCGCCACGCGGTCACCATTTCGAACTCCAAGGCTATAGAACCCGGCCGCGCATGCATTTAAGTGGGCTCTAAATATATTTATGTCAGTATTGTGCCAAGCCCCTTTTCGCTTGGTAGAAGCAACAATTCCTGAATAGTTTTGAAGCCCATGATCCACGAGTTCACATAGATTTGAGATAGAGGACATATTAAAATAGATTAAATGATTCTGAGGGAATGATCCGTTGATTGACTATGAATAAATATGATCTAAGTCGTTATAACGCATAAATATCGGATTCAAAATAGCAAATCGTCACGAGAGTAAACCTTATTATGCACAATCATTAACGAGGATCAGAATAGTCAAAACCGATTGTCAACGATGACTACCAAGATACAACATATTAAGGATTATTCAAGGTAAAGTTGCATAGAATAAAGGTATAGATACGAAAATTCAGTACCGGAGACGAGTGCACTTGACTGATCTCTTGCGGTCAGAACGAAAATGCGATTATGATCATCTAGTTCCATATATAGATTTCTGTGCTTATGAATCAATGTAATGTGGATTATAAACGACTCAATAGATTAGTCAATTTATATTAAATCTTAACCGTCAATATCTGCATATTACGAACGTCGTATGACATGGAATCAGAAGTTAGTGGGGGCTAAAAAATACCCCTAAATAGGCTTAAATGATGTCTCTCTATACAAATGGGGTAAATTTGGGGTTCTTGGGTGGGTACTATTGAATTAAGGCTCTTGATTTTTCATGTAAGTCTTGCTCAACAATATATCAACATAGTTTATAATATTTCGTCTTATAGCGCGTTTAATTCTCATAGAAGATTCAGTGGAAATCAATGAATCAGCTTTCATTTTGGCAGTAGGATGTCCAAGTTCATCAGCAAGATAAAACCATAATAGCGCCAAGTTTTTTTTGGAGGTCTGATGAGCATCTATTGATAGTTCCTGTCCTATACTCATCATAATATTAAGCACTTGCATCTGATCACTGGCATGGGAGAAATATAACAATGCTTTTTCGTTGTTGACAGGAATTCCCTCTCCCTGAGCATGGAGTAATCCTAAATAAGTACAGGTTTCAAAAATTTGACATATTTCAGGAGGAGCTTTTTGAATCCATTCAACTCCCTTTTCTTTATCGATTTCGACTCGTATTCCATGTAAATAGACAAGACCCATAAAATGTTGTGCTTGGGGATATCCATTTTGGGCAGCATTTTGAATGTACTCCAATGAGAGACTTGAATCTGCAACAACACCTAGTCCATGGTAATATGCAACGCCGAGTTGAAACTCAGCCTCATGGTGATTCTGATCTGCTGCAAGTTGAAACCATTTGACTGACTCTGTAACATCACTTGAAACTCCTACACCTGAACTATAAAGGTGTCCAAGTGCGGCTTGGGCATCAGAAAACCCTTGCTCTGCGGAAAGGTGTAACCAACGAGCTGCGTCAGTTTCGTTAGCAAGACCACCTTCCTCCAGTAACATCATTCCCATCAAGTATTGCGAACCAGAAAAACCTTGAAGTGCAGAGAGCATAGTGGATTGTCGTCGTTCTTCTCTAATCTCCATTTCAAGCAATCGCATTTCATGGAGGTGTTGATTAAACTGTAGGAATTGTTCGTGACGATGTTGGTTATGCAGTAGAGCATTTTCGTGGGAGCGTTGTGAGCCCGACTCAAATACTTCTATCCAGTTAATTTGAGCTTGTGTATCAATCACAGTTGGAATAGGAATCACGAGAATTACACATCCAAAGATGAATGCTTGGATGTTAAGATTATTCAGTATCTGAGTCATTGAATAATGAATAAAGATGATATTTAGAGCCTGATAACAAAATTTCTGGAATTTGATGGAGAGATACTACTACGAATTGAACTGATTCAGAGGATGTGGTTTTGAAAGGATCAGTCATTATGTTTGCGGATCATATTGTGAGCATAACGTGTAAATGCAGAAGATCCTATAATTGACAGAATGACAGCCTCAATAGTATCCATCCTAACATCTGAAACAAAATGTCGAGTTTCAGGCATTAAAATATGCCAAGTCCACACTAGAATGAAAGCAAGGATGACTAAAAACCCAAACCACAGTCCTATCAGAGATACCCAGTGGAAATTTTTCTTGAACTGTTGACTTCTTTTGTGAGTAGCCTCTTTTTTTTCAAATAATCGTCGATGTTCTGCGTGAGCGTGTGACTCTACATCCTGTGGGCCAGTGAGATCAATACCAACACCTTGAAAATCGGTGTCATGATTCATCTCTGGATGATAAGTTTGAATAATAATCTTTAATTATATCGTTGGGAATACAAGAATCCTCTCCATATTGTTTAATGGTTATGTCCCACGGAGTGCCCGGCTGGTGTGTAAGTCCAGATAAATACATACCATCAAATTTACCGTACACTTTAACAACTCGATTAAGAAGAGAATAGATCGTCTGATCAAAAATTCCTCGCTGATTCTTAAGCTTTACCGAAATTTGTGAGTATCCAAAACGCTTATATTTATGATATACATCTGGAACCACTGGACCATATTTCCATGCCTCAACATGATCGTCAAACATTGGTTCTGAAAGAATTCCAAGCGACCATCCGTGACTAATGTATACAATTTTAAGTAATTGCATAGGAGTAAAACGTCGCCCATGAGTGTCTGATATCCAGAGGATCTGAGAGGCAACCTGAAGCGCATTAGGTCCAGTCATTATTAGCTTGTTTTCTGGGTGTACAGCAAATTAAGAGAATAGTTCAGTAAGTAAGAGATCCATACGATAGTCTATCTTGCGCTGAGGTATCTGATTACAACAATGAATCAATACAGTCTCAAAAATATACTCTCAAAGTTAAATATATGGTTCAACCAATTTATTATTAGTTTGATTATTTGATAGCCTACTGATATAAATCCAGATTTGAATCTCTGTAAAGAAAATTCGCTGATCATTCACTAAAATGAATGAACTTTGGCCAAAGATTTACGACAAAGAATTCTTAGCCCTGATGGTGGATCCCACATCCATATTGATCAGTTCAAACAATGATGTTATATTGGTTAATTGAATGATGTTATACTGGTTAATTGTATGGATACCAAAAAAATTTATTGGATTCAAATATACTATCTTTCATAAAAAAATCTTAATTTTGAACCATATCAGGATCGATTTAACTCAACCTTCATCTATCTCTTATTGGGGATTGACTCAATGATACCTAATATCGAGATGTTTTGATGTCACAGTTTTCGCATCTCAATGGCAACGAGGGCGTTCAGATGGTGGATATCACGGAAAAAACACCCACTGTACGTACAGCAGTTGCCCAGAGTGTCGTATTTTTAGGCAGTGATGCATTTAGAGCGTTGATCAACGACGAGGTGGCCAAAGGTGATGTACTTACTTCTGCTCAGTTGGCAGGAATCATGGGAGCAAAAGAAACTGGACGTTTGATTCCCCTGTGTCACCCTATCTTGATCAATAGTGTGAATTTGTCATTTTCATTGGATGAAGAAGCATTTTCGGTTACAATTAAGGCAACCGTTAACACTCATGCCAATACAGGCGTGGAGATGGAGGCTTTGACCGCTGTTTCGGTGGCTTCATTGACAATTTATGATATGTGTAAATCTATTTCGAAAGCAATCCGTATCACGAATATAAAGTTAATTTCTAAAGAGGGTGGAGTACATGGAAGTTACTCAGTCAGCCACCCCCATAAACAACCAAGAGGCTAATTCATGGAAAACTTACTGAACTTGGGGAGCTTTGCTCTCATTCTAATCATTATTATTGGTGTCATCACACTGTTGTACTTTGTGCCTGTACGACTCTGGATTACCGCTATCTTCTCGGGAGTTCGCTTAAAACTCTTTCGTGATTTGGTGGGTATGCGCCTTCGCCGGGTCCCTCCGGAGCAGATTGTGAAGCCCCTCATTACAGCTCACAAGGCAGGTATTCCTGCTGAAACTCCTAAGTTGGAAGCCCATTTTTTGGCAGGTGGAAATGTTCAGCAAGTAATCAACGCGCTGATTTCTGCAGATAAAGCCGATATAGATTTACCATTTGAGCGTGCGACGGCCATTGACCTTGCAGGACGAGATGTTTTTGAAGCTGTACAGGTCTCTGTCAATCCGAAGGTTATCGAAACCCCTCCAATCTCAGCTATTGCGAAAGATGGCATTCAGTTACGAGCGATAGCGCGTGTCACTGTCCGTGCTAACATAGAGCGCTTGGTTGGTGGTGCAGGGGAAGAAACCATCATTGCCCGAGTCGGGGAAGGTATCGTTTCAACCATTGGCTCATCTGATTCTCATGCAGCCGTGCTTGAAAATCCTGATATCATTTCAAAGACCGTTCTGGCCAAAGGATTGGATTCAGGGACGGCCTTTGAGATTCTGTCTATTGATATTGCAGATGTTGATGTGGGTGAGAATATTGGGGCTAAACTTCAGACGGATCAAGCAGAAGCTGATCTTCAGGTTGCCAGAGCCAAAGCCGAAGAGCGTCGCGCGGCTGCGGTTGCACTTGAGCAAGAGATGGTAGCCCGAGTTCAGGAGGCCCGTGCGCGGGTCGTTGAGGCGGAAGCCTTGGTCCCCGAAGCAATTTCAGAAGCCTTCCGTAATGGTCAACTTGGCGTAATGGATTATTATAATCTACGTAATATTGAAGCAGATACTGATATGCGTACCGCCATTAGTGGTGGAGAAGATGTAGCCGACAAGTCATAATGATCCATTGACCGGTGTAATCCGAATACGTTCAATGCGATTACGGTAAGCAGTGATGATTTCAATTCGGTACTCTCCAATGACTAAACGGTCATTCTCTGATGGGATGGACCCGCTTTGAGTTAGGATATAGCCTGCAATGGTTTCATATTCACCAGTGGGTATCGATAGATTGAATCGCTCATTAATCTCGTCTATTTCTGCGTTGCCGCTGAGGACAAGAGCGTTTAGAGTTTCTTTGTACATCACGACACTTTCGGAGTCAAATTCATCTTGAATATCTCCGAACAACTCTTCTAAGAGATCTTCACGAGTAATCAGTCCAGCGGTACCACCATACTCATCAATGACTATACCAATGGATCGGTGAGTATCTCGAAACTGTCGTAGCAATTCTTTGGCAGGTTTTGATTCTGGTACAAACTGCGCAGGCTGAACGATATCGCTTAGAGAGGCAGGATTGTCAAATAAATGATAGGCAAATGCAATGCCAACAATCGTGTCAATATTGTCTCTGTAGACAGGAATTTTAGAAAATCCTGAATCAATACATTTTTGACGCATCTCTTCTAATGTGGTGTTTTCAGAGATCGCAGCAATATCAATTCTTGGTGTCATGCATTCTTTGACACGCTTTGCATGAAGCTCAAATACATTGGTGATCATCTCCGTTTCTTCTGCATCAAGATCGATAGATCCCCGTTCTAAATTCTCTTCAATCATTTGCTCCATAGCGCGTCGAGAAAACTGTGTAAGTCCATCAGGTGAACCACCTAAAGCTTTAACGATTAATTGCGATGTCCAACTTACTAAAGCTATCAACGGGAGCAGGATAACGTAAGTCATCGCAAGCGGCAGGGCTAGAAAGAAAACTGCGCGTGTGGCTGTTTCTTGCATGATCGTTTTTGGGAGAATCTCTCCAATAATCAGAACCACAATTGCCGTGATCAAGGTTTGGACAATCATTTGTGGGCTCTCGCCTTGAATTAACCCTGACAGTGGCTGAGCAAGTGCGATTGCCATGACCGTAGAAAAAATGACTAGTGCGATATTGTTTCCAACGAGTGTCGTAGTGAGTAGTCTGGGAGAGGATTCAAAAAAGAATGTAACGACACGACCTAAAAATCCGCTTCTACGTGCACGCATCTCTACCCGCAACCGATTCGCTGCAACGAATGCAATCTCAGTACCAGAGAAAAATGCACTCAAAAAGAGGGTTGAAACAATAACAGTGAGAGCCATGCTCAAAGCAGGCGATCAGATTTTGGTACGAGATGAAAATGCCGAAGAAGGAGACCAATCATCTTCACTTTCGTCAGGCACGAAGATGGACTCAATCTGAGACACGGTAGCTTCGGTTTCTTCAACTTCGGAGAGGAGCACATCAAGTTGGTAAGTGATCTCCTCAGGATTATTTAATGTGAGGGATTGCTCATGAATGTATTTGACGACATCTTCAATTGTCGCAACTTGTGCCTCAATCATTTCTAATTGTTCCTGACTTTGCTTGAATCGTTGCAATCGTTGTTCAAGCACTTTGAGCCTCCGAAGCTTGATATTGCGCAGTGGCTCTGAAGCATGTTCAATATCAGCCTCAAGAGCAGCAATAGCTGTGGCAAGTTCTTGTTCATTTCTACGCTGACCAAAGGCGGTGTAGCGTTCTTGTTGAAACATCAATTTCAAACACGAACTCATCAATCCCTCTATCTTTGAGGCATGACTTTCCAAGATCCCTTGAGATGCAAAGCTGAATTTTTCATAGTTGGCACGTAACTCCTTTTCTAAATCCTTGAGACGCGCATATCTGCGCTGATTGACACGACTGAGTTGTCGATACATTTCGCGTTGGGATGGCGGTTTAGCAGCTATCGCAGCATGTTTGGCGCGAATCAGATTACGAAATCGCTTTTGACGTGGGGTATAACCAAGGATCAATAGCTCGGTAGCGACCACAACCGTCAAAAGTGATTGAAAGAGTAAATTACCACCATCAATAAATCCCATGGCAAGTGAAGCACCAATTCCAACAGTCAGGAAAGAGAGATTCCAGGGATGAAGGAATGCTTCTCGAGTGTAATTGATGTCACGGTCTTTCATGAATCGTCGGTAACATCGTCAGATCTCAACCGTGGTCCGATTGTTTTTGAGATGGCTGGAGGGGTGTCTATATCTAAGGAGTTGCAAGAGGTCTCTGTAGATTGTGACTCCTGATTTTCTAGCGCGATGTCCAGCCGTGCCTCATTGAGAGCAGTTTCAGCCTCAAGATTGTGCATGATGTCATCGGCTGAATCACTGGTGGTATTCTCCAGCGTTTCGACCATGTTGTTTAATGCTCGGTTAATGCCCTGACGCTTCCGTAATGTATTGATTGAGTCTTGGGCTTGCTTACGCTCGCGTAACTCTTTGATATATTGCTCTTTAAGGCGGGCGCGTTCTTTCTCAGGCATGGTTAACTTTCGGAGGTACGTGATCGTCCCATGGTCTTATCCTCACTTTCTGCACTCTGATCAGAAATCTGTTCTGAGCTTGATGAGGGAGGAGCCTGACTCAGTCCCATTTCTAATTTCATTTGGTTAACGATTTCTGAGGCGCGTAGGTTTTCGGCTTCTTCCTCAAGATTCATTGATTGTACGTCAACCGAATCCAGTGCGACTTCAATACGAGCTTCGTTGCGGGCAGTTTCCTCATCAATGCGCTGGATCATTTCGTCATGAGTCTGATCAACCCCACCAACTTCAAATTGCTCAAGGGTATCGGCAACATTTTTTTGCCACTTGGAGCGCTCATTGGCTCGGAGGGCTTCCTGAGCAGCATCAATCTTTCGCTGCCGTTCACGCATGAATGCCTTCTTGACTTGTTGTGCTTTATCATAGGCAGCAGTTGCATGAACGAGTTGCTCCTGTGTCTTCGTAAGATTTTCTTGGGCAGTTTCAAATCGAATGGCTTCCTTACGTGCGAGGTCTTCGCGTCCGCTATTGATCGCAGATTGAATTTTAGATCTCAAGGCTGCAACACTACCGTTGAGGCGCTTCTCTTCTTTTTGAAGCATGATGACATTTGCTTTCACGGTAGCAATGTTTTCATTCATTTTTGGAACTTGATCATTGAGTTCCCGAATATTTTGTTCAAGAATCAATCGTGGATTTTCAAGAGATGAGATTGCTCCACCAAAAATAGAACGCATTGCACGTTTGAATCGCGACCACAGAGACATGAGAGGATAGTTAAATTAAATCAGAGAAAGAGATATGTAAAGGAGTAAGGTTAGGATTCAGAAGTCCAGCCCTTAGATGTTAGACGATCGATGATCAAGTCAGGTTTCTTAATGGGGGATTCAGATAATTGGAACGCATCCAGAATTTTCTGGGAGGACGCATCAATCAGATCAGCATTTCGTCCGAAAATACTCGCGATTGGTAGACCAGGAGTTACGCGATCACCAACTGAGAGATGGAGTACAATCCCCGCTTCATGATCCACCTCATCATCAATGACGAGCCGTCCAGCCCCAAGGTTATTTGCAACTTCGGCAATTTGGTATGCATCAATATCAGTCACAAAACCATGTATATCTAAGGGTAGATTCACAGTTACTGGTTCTATACTTCGCATGCGGAGCGTTGGATTAGTGATGACCTTAGGATCTCCACCTTGGGCGGATACGATTTTCGCAAAGAAATCAAGCGCACGTCCTGAGCTTACTGCATCACGGGCAATCTGCATTCCTTCGCTGGGGTCATCGGCTAAGCCAGCCAATGCAATCATTTCACCACTAAGCGTGAGTGATAATTCTAATAGCTCCTGAGAACCTTGGCCTTTTAAGCATTCAATTGATTCTTCAACCTCAAGCCAGTTCCCGATGGCTCGTCCGAGAGGTTGATCCATATTGGTGAGTAAGGCGATGGTCGTCATGCCAAAATATTCTCCCACCATAACTAAGGTTTCTGCAAGTTTGCGAGATTGATCTGAATCGGTCATAAATGCTCCGCGGCCCGATTTTACATCCAAAACTAATCCACTCAATCCCTCAGCAAGTTTTTTACTCAATATAGAGGCCGTGATAAATGGGATAAAGTCAACACTCGCTGTCACATCTCTGAGGGCATATAGTAGGCGATCTGCGGGAGTGATTTCTTGGGTAGCACCGATCATTACGACCCCTAAATCTTGAATCTGTTGATAAATTTCAGAGATGGACAGGTTCGTGCGCAATCCTGGAATGGCTTCCAGCTTGTCCAGTGTTCCGCCAGTGTGCCCGAGGGCTCGGCCAGATATCATTGGGATGCGGACACCACAAGAACCTACAATGGGAGCAAGAATCATAGATACTGAGTCACCAACGCCACCAGTAGAGTGTTTATCAATGACGCGGAGTGATTCGGCACCGAAGTCAAGGACTCGGCCAGATTTCAACATGAGCTCAGTAAGAACGATGGTCTCTTCGGGGGACATGCCTCGAAGCTGTGAAGCCATCAGAAAAGCCGACATCTGATAGTCGGGAATACGCTTAGTAGTGTATCCTTCTATCAGAAATGAAAGTTCACTCCGTGAGAGTCGCTGTCCATCTCGCTTTTTCTTAATGATTGCCAGTGCATCCATGGAGTATTAATTAAACTCTAGTTGAGGCGGATCGTGAATAGTTACGAGAAAGTAATGCGAAATGGTTATTTGGAAGGAGTAGATTTCTCGTACCGACGACGAAATTTTTCAACTCGTCCTGCCGTATCAACATACTGCCGACGTCCTGTATAAAATGGGTGGTTTGTGCTGTCAACATCTGAATTATACTGCTCAGAGTCCATGGTTGAACGTGTCACAAATTCAGTGCCATCCGCTAGACGCACTTTCAGTGGACTGTAATTGGGATGAATATCTTTTTTCATTAATTGTTGAGATTAGATAAGTAACTTGTTTTCAATCACTTGCCGCTTCTTTGGTTCCATCTTTGATCATTGCTTCTATTTTGGTGATAGCATCGCGCAGATCTGCAGCTTTTTCAAATTCCATGGCATCAGCCGCTTCAAGCATTTCTGCATTCATCTGATTAATCAATTCACGTTTTTCAGAATCTGAGAGTAATTTGATGAGTGGATCATTTAATTCAGGTGTGACGACATCTGTTTCTGAATTGGAGCTCAGAGGCGTTTCACCGCTGGGTTCCCTGTGTTCTGCGACAACTGTTCCACGAAGGATTTCAGAACGATCCTTAAAGACTGTCTTTGGTGTGATACCATGTTTTTCATTATACTCAAGTTGTTTTGTACGACGGCGAGATGTTTCATCTAGCATCCTTTGCATGCTCCCAGTGACTTTGTCAGCATAGAGAATAATTTTACTATTTATATTTCGAGCAGCACGACCTGCTGTTTGGATCAATGAGCGATCACTTCGCAGAAACCCTTCCTTATCGGCATCAACAATTGCGACCAAAGATACTTCAGGCAGATCAAGTCCTTCTCGGAGGAGGTTCACGCCAACCAGAACATCAAAGTTACCTAGTCTGAGATCTCGTAATAACTCCACGCGGGTCAGAGTATCAATATCGGAATGTAGGTATCGAACCCGAACTCCAAACGAATCTAGATAATCTGTCAGATCTTCGGCCATGCGTTTGGTCAGTGTTGTAATCAGAGTTCGCTCTGTGCGTTGGTTGACTGTGCGAATTTCTTCAAGAAGGTCATCAATCTGATGTTTACTGGGTCGAATAAAGACGGGGGGATCTGGAATTCCAGTAGGGCGAATCACCTGTTCAACAAACTCTCCCTCAGATTTGAGTAATTCATAGTCGGCTGGAGTAGCACTCAAGTAGATTGTTGAGTTCTGTTGATCTTCAAACTCGTCAAATGTCATGGGGCGATTATCAAGCGCAGAGGGTAAGCGAAATCCATGTTCAACGAGTGTGAGTTTACGAGCGCGATCCCCATTGTACATTGCTTTGATTTGAGGAATTGTGGCATGGCTTTCGTCAATGACTAATAGAAAGTCATCTGGAAAATAATCAAATAGGCAGTAAGGTCTCTGCCCCTCAGCAAGGCCTGTCATGTGGCGGCTATAATTTTCAATACCTGAGCAATAGCCGAGTTCGCGAATCATCTCAAGATCAAACAGAGTGCGCTGTTCAAGGCGTTGAGCTTCAAGCATTTTTTCATTTTGCCTGAGGGTTGCTAAACGCCAATGGAGTTCATCCTCAATTGCATCAACAGCACGATCAACCTGTTCTTGGGGGGTCATGAATATTCGAGCAGGATATATGGTCAGTGCAGCAGATTCGGGTGCAATCTTTTTCCCGGAAACTGGGTTGATTGACATCATCTCATCAATTTCATCTCCCCAAAACACGATTCTGTAGGCGATTCCTTCTGCATATGTGGGGTAGATATCAACAGAGTCTCCTCGAACTCGAAATGTACCAGGTTGAAGGTCCAGATCATTTCGCTTATAAAATATTCCGATGAGTTGCAACAGAAGGTCATTGCGGTCAATATTTTGACCTGGGGCGAGTTGGACTAAGTGCGATTTATATTCAGCAGGTGATCCTAGCCCGAAAATACATGAAACACTCGCCACGACGATCACATCTGAACGTCCAGACACCAATGCGCTTGTTGCCCGAATCCGTAATTGATCAATACGGTCATTGATGGAAAGGTCTTTTTCAATGTAGGTATCACTTTGGACGATGTAAGCTTCAGGTTGATAATAATCGTAGTAAGAGATAAAAAACTCCACCGCATTGTTGGGAAAAAATTGACGGAACTCAGCATAAAGCTGTGCGGCCAAAGTTTTATTATGGCTCATGACAAGGGTCGGCTTGCCCAAATTACGAATTACATTACTGATCGTAAATGTTTTGCCAGAGCCTGTAACACCTAGCAGGGTCTGATGGGGTTTCCCAGAAAGTACACCGTCGGTCAGAGATTGGATTGCATCTGGCTGATCCCCAAATGGCTCAAATGGAGCACTCAATTGAAATGGGTGTTGAGATGGATTAAGAGACATTAATGAGAATCATTACAGAACTTCAGTTTGTCGTATCAAACAGCGGCTGAGGATTGATTATTGTGCCTGTATATCAAATTAAAAAACTTGCAATAAAATTCAAAAAAGCGCTCTGATCAGCGGTGAGTAATTTGAGATTGCATTTTCGTGAGGTAACCGATTTGGTATGCATTTGTACTCAAATAGTTTCAATGAGGATTGTGGGATCAGATCAAACTTTACAGCAATCGGATGCCTGTAAACAGATTGGAAGACTTGCTGGATTAACAAGTTTAAGGATTGGAAGGTCAAATTAAAGCTCTATTGTGACGAGATGTATCAGGAGGTTTCTTATGATGTTGACGAGCATCAGCCAGAGTTAACGAAATAGAAGAGCAGCCCCTTGTGGCATCACTGTTCAAGTGGATCTGTTTGATAATACTTCAATACCCCTCATCTCACGAGGTACCAGATTATTAGAGTTCATTGATTGCGAACCAATGCGGGCTGATAGAGTAGTTACTTAAATTGCAGGTTATCATGAACGCCAAATCAATAGATTCAAACCGCCCACCCATTCGGCAGCGGGATCGAGGACCATCCCCTTTTTTTCATGGACGCGTAGAGATTATAGATAATTTCAACAGCGTACTCCATGACTCTCAGAGAACTAAAGGATGGTACCATATTTATGATACAAGGAGCACTTGGAGATCTTTTATTGGCACAGAGGGTTATTGTATATTTTGTGCATATACACTGTCAATGGAAAGGAAAAAGTTACGGTATAAAGAGTTGGTGGGGGAAGGGTTAACATGATGAAAACCGACTCACTCTATTATGGGGATTGCTTGGATTGGATGGAGAAGTGGGACGATCAATCTGTTGATCTCATCTATTTGGATCCTCCGTTCAAGTCTGATTCAAATTACAACCAATTATTTAGGGGATCCACAGATGGAACAGCCCAATATAGAGCTTTCCATGACACTTGGACCTGGGATACTGCCGCAGAAAAACGGTTACAATCCTATGAAAGATCAATTGCAAAAAAAGCATATAATTCAATCAATGGATTTAAGCAGATTCTTGGTAGGAGTGGAATGCTTGCCTATTTAACTTATATGGCGGAAAGATTAGAAGAGTGCCAGCGTTTATTAAAAGATACTGGAAGTATTTATTTACATTGTGACCCAACTGCCAGTCATTATTTAAAAATTGTGATGGATGAAATTTTTGAAAAAAACAATTTTCCATTCCGTAACGAAATCATTTGGCATTACTATAATGGTACATCAAATATCAAATGTGCTCATGTTAGGAAACATGATGTCATATTTTTCTACTCTGGAGGGCTTGCTGATAGGCGTTTTAACGAAGATGAAGCACGTGAACCTTACATAGAAAACAGCAACTTTGTTAAAAATCCACATGCCTACAAAGATAAGTATAAACCACATCCTTTAGGAAAGAGAATGCATGATGTTTGGAGAATTCCAACGATAAATAATATGGCAAAAGAAAGATTAGGATATCCAACTCAAAAACCGGAATCTTTGTTGGAAAGAATTGTAAAAGTTTCGACTGCAGAGGGTGATATCGTACTTGATCCATTTTGTGGATGCGGGACGACTGTTGCGGTTGCTAAAAAATTGAATCGGCAATTTGTAGGTATTGACATCTCTTCTTTTGCGATTGATTTGATTAGAGATAAAAGATTATGTGATCCGTCAGTTCCAGTTTATGGAATTCCACTAACATTAAATCAAGCTAAAAAGTTAGCCAGAGAACAGCCCTTCAATTTTGAATCCTGGGCAGTTACAAGATTGCCTGGATTTGCTCCCAACACAAAACAAGTTGCTGATGGTGGAGTAGATGGACGGGCGACGATTGCTGATCAACCATCAAATTGGGAGTCTAAATTGGCTCTTGCTCAGATCAAAGGCGGCAAGTTCAACATTGATCATCTTTGTGCATTCATTCATGTTATCAATCGAGATAATGCAGCTTTAGGTTGTTTTGTAACGCTTGAACCAGTAGATACTCCAAGATCAAAAAGAGAGATTGCTCAACTGAGTAATATTTATGTGGAAGGAGTTCCTTTCCCCAGAATGCAGATATGGTCAATCAAAGATTATTTTGACAATCAATTTGCACGGCTTCCAATAATGAATGACCCATACACTGGGAAGCCAATGCGTCAATTAGAGATTTTTTGATCAAGAAAGTGCCAAAACACATCAAGCAAAGGAAGAACCTAAGCGATCATCTAACCCTAAGGATGACTTTTTAGAGAAACCTGTTCCGAATGAGCGCTGCGAGGGAATGACGTATCAGGAAGTGCTGAAGGGCTTTAATTGATCGGAAGACAAGGGTCACAAAGTCCCAAAACTGAATTCTATTTCAGAAAACCAGTGTACAGTTTGGTCTATTATTTCCAATATTTATGGGTATAGCAATTGGAATCCCCAGATTTCTTTATGGTATCCTATTGAATTCCATGATTTTGAGTTCGCTCAATCCGTTCTTGATGTCATCGCTGACACCAAATCAATGATAGTAACTGAAATGACTACGAAACTGGAGTAAGCCAGTCATAGGGGTCAACTCCGTGTTTGACAACTTTTAGAAAAGCTTCTTGTAATTTTCGGGTGATAGGCCCAGGTTTTCCATCTTTAATGACATACTTATCAACCGAGCGAATAGGAGTGATTTCAGCAGCTGTACCTGAAAAGAACAATTCATCTGCGATGTAGAGTGATTCTCGAGGAATACTCCCTTCATGTAAGGGAATGCCAGCGTCAGTGGCTAGTTGGATTACCGTTGAGCGCGTAATTCCTGGGAGAATAGAAAGACTTGTTGGAGCAGTGTACAATTCTCCATCACGTACGATAAATAAATTTTCCCCGCTTCCCTCTGCAAGATATCCAGACGTGGTAAGCATGATTCCCTCTGTATACCCGTTGAGAACCGCATCCATTTTCACTAGGCTAGCATTGAGGTAATTCCCCCCAGCCTTTGCAAGTGTTGGTACTGTATTGGGGGCAAATCTATTCCACGAAGACACCTGAACATCAATCCCTTCTTCAAATGAGTCCTCCCCTAAATAAGGTCCCCATTCAAAGACTGCAATAGCTGTTTCAACAGGGTTATTCAATGGGTTTACTCCCATTGGGCCGTATCCCCGAAAGATTACTGGACGAATATAACTGGCTTTGAGTTTGCTTTTTGAAAGGGTATCAATGGCAGCTGTCTCAATGGAAGCTTGATCGTAAGGAACTTGCATACGGTGAATTGTTGCTGAGTCAAGCAATCGGCGAATGTGTTCAGCGAGTCGAAAGATCGCAGTTCCCTTCTCAGTCTGATAGGATCGGATGCCCTCAAAAACGCTTGATCCATAATGGATCGCATGTGAGAGGACATGAACTTGCGCCTCCTTGTAAGGAACTAATTCACCGTTAAACCAAATATCGTGTGTCATAAGAAAAGTAAAATAGGGAAATACGCAGATGTAAGCCCACTGTTGCGTTTTAGTGTGTTTAATTCAAAAGGATCCAATTAGAAATAATGGCAATGTGTTCATAGTGATAGATAGACATTTAGGTTAAGATCATGATAGTGTTGTTGATTATCAATTTGATTTCATTCTCTTGTCTTTATGATTGATCCTCAGTGGTTGTTGGATCTGATTGGCGAGCGAATTTTTTTCGCAGACGTGGGGTAATCATTGCAAACCGAAAGATCATTCCAAGGATTTTTACTGAGGCTTTCACAGTTCCAGTTAGTGTCCCAGTTATCTTTGAAACTCCAACTCGTTTACGATAAGATACTGGAATCTCAGTGATTCTTAACCCCGCCAAATGGGCCTTAATCTGCATCTCAATTGTCCAGCCATAGGTTGGATCTCGCATATCAAGTTTCAGTAAAGAGGAATATCTAATCGCTCGGAAAGGACCAAGGTCACTATACTCAGCCCCCCAAATCCAACGCATCAACAAACAGGCCAGACGGTTTCCCCAGCGTGCTTGTAATAAGAGTGCGCCTTTTTCGCTAACTCCTTTGGATCGACTTCCTATCACTAAATCATGGGTTCCATTAAGGATAGGAGCTACTAAACGGGACATCTCATTTGAATGATCTGAATAATCTCCGTCAAGAAATACAATGAGGTCAGGGTTTCGGCTCTCAACATAGGCAAGGCCTCGCAAGCACGCATATCCATATCCGCGTCTGGATTCATCGATTACGGTAGCTCCAACGCTTGAAGCATTGGCCTCTGTTGCATCTGTGGATGCATTGTTGACCACAACGATCTCGGATGTTAGATCATCTGGGATATCTCCAATCACTTGCCCAATTGCTTCGGCTTCGTTAAATGCTGGAATGATGACGATGATTTGCATCACTAAATGAGGTGCTGCAAATCAGAAATGAAGGTATTGAAAACCAGCATATAGATTATGGAGTCGCCTATCATGAGCCATTCATTTTATGATGGTATCAATGTAAGGGGGGTGTAGGGAAGGGAATTGATGGGATCAATAATGTAAATCCTGTGATCTATTTTGATAGTGACGATGGAATCCAATGGGACGGTTTGAAAGCGATATAATCAAAAAAGTAATGATATGAACTCAAGATAATGAATAATGACCAATCAACTTGAAATTTTATGGTCTGTCAGGACCTTATTGGTAGTTTTATAGAAGGTGTATCAGTAGATTTAGGTTAGCCTAATTGCCCCAAGATGAAGTGAATAGCATTTGGGAAGTGCGTCAGATTAATTGGTTGATTGTAAACCAGAGTGTTGATTAAGCGTATAGAATTGAAACACCTCTTTACTCATGCACGATCAAGACATCCATAATGAGTTACTTGAAGATACTCAAACTGATAACAAACGGAGAGTATCAAAATCACGACTAAGCCTCCGAATCATTGGTGGTTTTTTAGCTGCAATTCTCTTATTCTTTGTTATGCGATGGGTTCTGAATCCGTTCGGAGATAAAGACTATGCAGAAATTCCGCATGGTGATCACTCTCATTTCGTTCCCAAAGACAGAGATCCGAATATACCGATTTCAAATTTTCCAAGAACCCCGCCCGCCCCTAACGAAAAAATAACTCCCGACGGGAGGATCGTGCCTAAAATTGAAGGCGATTAATCATCCTCACATAGGAGGGTTTCGGTAATTTTTGGGAATTATATACGTGAGTAACCAAGGTGATTGTGAGGCTTCCAGAGTGCATCTTACTCGATTTTTTACTTTTATCTGAACGCCCGCGGTTTAGCAGAATCTTTGGAAAATCCACTTATCTCGCTTTTGAAGGGTCTATAAGTGGCGTATGCATTTTCTCGTAGAGGAAGAAAAGATATTCAATCCGATCTCGCTCTGAATCAAAATGCTGGCGGCGGTACAGTTTATCCACCGCTTGATCCAACTTCTGGTGTGCTTGACGAAGATCTGGCGGCATGAAGTTTGGATCATACAGATCGGCCAGTGTTGCATCTGGATAGGCGGCACGAGTATCTAAGATGGCTTTTGCAAGAGGTTCAAGCGTTGCTATATCAGTATCTGTCGGTGGCAACGGAAACGTGTTATAGACGACCCCCACAGAATACATGTAACGGCTCTCCAAACGCCCCGTGACAGCGCGCATCCACGCCATATGCATAGCTGATGTAAGTAACCCAAATTCGCCGAGAGTCGCACTGGGTAAAATCCGAAGCTTCTGGTTTGCAATTACGTTCGGGCTCAGGTATCCCATTGGGACGTATTCACGGCGCTCCGAACTTGTATTTGGGATAACTAAATAGTTGGTATCTAGGCGTTCATCTACACCTACAAGAGTAGGAAAGTCAGCCATTCGCCGCGTGCTTGGTCGCTGACTTGTAGCACGATAAGTTCGTACCTGAGAAATTCGCTGGGCTACTAAAGGCAATTTTCTCAAATCCGATGGTTTGATGTTCCTGAGATAAAGTATCCATCGGTAAAAACCGTTGATGAATTCATCTCCGCCAATATATTTCTGGAAGTAGTCAGAAGCTAGAGGCTCAGCTGCAAGAAAAGCGTCTTTTTCATCCTGATGAAAGGTAAGCAGGCCATTATCGATCATCTGTACGCCAGTTTTCAGCTGCCTGAGCCCATTAATGGGGCGGCGTTCAGAACGAACGATGAGATGTGGATTGACCAGACCACTGGCATCAAACAAGTACGGGGAAAGTGCGGAATGATTGCTTTCAAGCGGTTCACTTTGAATATTGGGGTAGCTGAACAGACGCTTCTCCGCCCGCACCCGTTCCTGATAGTCGAGACCAATGATGACCACATGTACATGTGCCTTACCCCTTGCATCCGATCCCCATGCAAAGGTTTGATGGGCAAATGAAATATCGATCCTACAACGCTCAAACAGAATCGGCCACAACTGCCCTATCTGTTCCCCCTGTGTAATTGAATTGGTTGCTACAAATGCGATTCGTCCTTCCCCGTCCGTAGCGATATACTCTCCCGCCTTAATAAACCATGCAGCCACATAATCGAGTGATCCTCTTCTGCCCATTGCGGAAATTCGATGCACTTGTGTACGCTGAGTCTCGCTTTGATATTTAGACCCTATAAATGGGGGGTTTCCAAATACAAAAGAACAATTCTTCGCCGGAAGGACATTGTTCCAGTCAATTTCCAGCGCATCCCCGTGAATAATACTAGGTGAAGCTTCCAGCGGAATTCTAGTGAATGTCTCACCGAATTCAAGACTGAGACGATTATTCATGATGTGGTCCATCATCCACAATGCAGTCTCGGCAATACGAACCGGAAATTCACTGATCTCAATGCCAAAAAATTGATCTACGTTAATCAGAGAAAGGTGGATGCTTCAAGATCTCTCTGCCCCTCTCTACTCAGACTCTTGCGTATTTCTTTCAAAACCTCTATCTCAAGTAGGCGCAACTCCCTATATGCAATAATGAGAAAGTTGCCACATCCGCAAGCGGGATCAAAAAAGCACATCTGCCCCAATTTCTGATGAAACCGTCTTAGCTCTGTGAGCCTTCGGGTATCTCCACGGGATCGCAGTCGATCAAAATCACTTCGCAGATCATCTAGGAAAAGTGGTTCAATTACCTTGAGGATATTCTTTTCGGTTGTATAATGAGCCCCATGTGTACGACGCTCCTGTGGATCCATCACCGATTGAAACAGAGCACCAAAGATCGCGGGAGAGATCTCTGACCAGTCGAACATGCAAGCATCAATTAAAGCTTGGCGCATATCGGAATCGAACGAAGGGGTTTGAAGTGAACCCTCAAACAAGTCCCCATTGATATAGGGGAATCGGTTGAGATCCTCGTCCAATTTACTTGAACGCTGCTCCTTCGGTGTGTTAAGAATCTCAAACAATTGTATCAACAAAGGACCGAGATCAAGACCATCTTCTCTGGTACGCTCCTCAATGAAGTCCAGAAATATGTCACGGGGTTCAAAAATTCCAGTGTCATCCCCAAACAAACAAAAAACAATCCGAACAAGGAGTCGCTCCAGATCATGTCCAAGATAACCAGCTTCTTCAAGCCTATCGTGCAGACATCCAACTAATTCAGATGCCCTGATATTCGCTGGATTCTGATCTCGAAAAGTTCGACTCTGAACCCCAAGAATGAAGCCGAATACTTCTACATTGAAGGACAACTCTGTTAGAGCAAAGGAAACTACTTCTCGCTCTGACAGATCGTGAAGTTCAAAGGTTTGAAAATCACTCACCAAGATATAACGGGGACGCTTGCTTTCTGGAAGGCTATCAAAGTATTCCCCTGCCTGTTCATAGGCAGCCTTGAGATCACGACCCGCACTTTTCTGTTCAACCATCAGGACACCTGGCCAAAACAGATCAATAAATCCGGTCCGATTGTTGAGTTTCGCTACATGCTCTTCATAACGAGCAACACTACGGCGCCGAACACCGAAGATTTCAAAAAAATCGTTATAGAAACTCTGAGTTTCTCCCTTTTCGTAGACAGCCTCGCTCCATTCCTCAGAGAATTTGCTCGCTCGGATTCGGACCTCATTCCATGAAAGACGCATTAGGTTTCTTCACTTGCTTTCGGTAAAACTTGGTTACTCACGTATATAATTCCTTAATTTTTAGTCAATAAAACTAGCATTAAGCAACCGAAGGGTATCTGGATTGACAGAAATGAGGCTAATTGACGGCAGTGTCTCATTCATAGTCCTCATCTTCAGAAGTGGATTCTAACGATCCTAACATACTACCCATCATATCCGAATAGGTCTGTTGTTCTTTTCCTAACATGGAGGCTTGATGGAGGCCTTCAAGAATGAGTTCTTTGATGATCCAATTATATCTAACAGGAACCATTGGTTGACCTAAATGGGCATTCAGGAAGTCTTTTAATCCAGAAACAGAGTCTATATATTTTTTGAACTCCTGATCTGATAATTCGGGATCAAGCGTTAATGTGTTCCCTTTTGCAAACCATGCAAGAATATCCCCATAGGCTTCACGCTCTTTACCTTTGAGATTCGGGTCAGGAAAATAATTCGCAAACACTTTAAGAATTGCTCGCCCAATTAGAAGTCTAGCGACTTTTTGGGGGCCTTCTTGTTCGCCCTCATAGACAAGCTCTAATTTTCCAGTTAAAGATGGTTCTACATAATATAAGTCACTGATACGGACGCATGTTTTTGGTTGTTGATGAAGCACCGCCCTGCGTTCAGCATTGGCAACTAGGGCTTCAAGTGCTGAGCGAGTCATCCGAGCTGAGACACCAGATTTTTGATCCACATATTCACTTGCACGCGCTTCAAATGCAATGACCTCAATGATTTGTCGAATGAAGTCTGGAATGATCACTTTCACCCCATCACGATCAATCCAAGCTTCTTGGTCTGTGATCTTCATTGCCGTATCAACATCGCTGGGATAATGCGTTAAGACTTGGCAGTCAATACGATCTTTTAGAGGGGTAATGATATTTCCTCGATTGGTATAATCTTCGGGGTTTGCGCTGAACACCATCAATAGATCTAAAGGGAAGCGTACATTGAATCCACGAATCTGAATGTCTTGCTCTTCCATGATATTGAGTAACCCGACCTGTATTCGTGCCTGCAGATCTGGAAGTTCGTTGATGGCAAAGATGCCACGATTTGTTCTGGGAATAATCCCGAAATGAATCACCTCCTCATCCGCGTAGGTCAAGCGGTTATGAGCTGCTTTAATTGGGTCAATATCTCCGATCAAGTCTGCAATTGAAGTGTCTGGGGTTGCAAGTTTTTCTCCATAGCGTTCGCTACGATGGATCCATGCAATAGGTGTATCATCACCTTGTTGCTCTATCAGATCTCTTGCAAATTTTGATATCGGAGCATATGGATTGTCATTGAGCTCACTACCTGCGACTGTAGGAACATATTCATCTAGAAATTGAGGCAGTAATCTAAGAATACGGCTTTTGGCTTGACCTCGCAACCCAAGAAGTAAGATATCATGACGGCTAAGAATCGCATTCTGAAGCTGTGGAATAACACTTTGATCGTAACCCAAAATTCCAGGAAACACTTCTTGGCCATTGTTTATATGCTTTAATAGATTGCGACGGAGCTCATCTTTTACCGAGTCAACCCTGTATGAAGTAGCGCGAAGATCTCCCAATGTTTTTAATTGTGTGTGATTGATTGTTTTGTCTGTCATATTGAATGCGTAGGTGTCCAATGGTATACGTGAATAGATGGCTGGGGTGCTAAAATAGCTACTGCGATTTGATAAGATCCATCTTGAATATATTTTACGGCAAGATCAATGGGATAAAAGTTTCTAAGGTAAGTGGGTGAATGCTCAGTCAGAATGTATTTCAACATCCCATCAGAATTATAGATATCTACACGAAGCCAGCCAGCACGTTGATTAAGTACGAACCAATAATCTCCTGTCCAAGTTGCTGAACTCGTGATGAGCGGAGCTCCACGTCCATGCCCTTGATCAAATGCATAGGTGCGTTTGAGCATTGGGGAATCAAATCCCTTCCAGCGAAGGGTATCCGGTTTTAGGGATAAATCCAGAGTCCAACTGAGAGCTTGAGGATAAAATCCACTTAAGCTAATGAGGCGATTCTCTACAGAACGTAAGAGCCCCGCATGCTTCCAGGATGATCCATGTAGAGTTAATTCGTGCGTGAGAGTGCCTGACCTATCAAATCTCCGAAGAAGATGAATAGAATCCCTGGTGACGGCTTTATGATACAAATGCGAATTGTGTGCTAACGCATATTGCAATGAATTCTGTGGTACATTTGTGATCGTGACAGAATCAACGCTTAACGAGTCAATGACAGAGTGAAATTGATGCGTCTCTGGATCAAATACAATCAATGTATCGCTATGCCAGCCAGCGAGATACGGAAAATTGATGCCCTGAACTCGGAATGAGTGTTCAGTTTCACCATTGAATGCGAAGATCAGAATATCACCTGTTTTGGTATCACTGACAAATAGATGATTGGATTGCCCATACAAGACGGTACGTGGATACTTGAGTCTTGACAGTCCAAGAATTAATGGTTCAGAGAGCGTATCAGCTACGATGCTTGAAGCAATGGATCTTGAGAGCGAATCTGAGGGAGAAATGGTTTGGGGTTCAATCCGCCGGCAAGAAGACGGTAGACATCCTGAACACAGAATGCATATTATCAGGAGCAGGCAGTGATCACGGATGTGAGAGATTTTGATCACCCGTCCATCCGTCCGATTTGCAGCGTTAACTGCACTTTACGATTGTTACGTAATACATGGTAGACTACCAAATCTCCAGGTCGAAAATCATACAGGCGTGCGATATAGTCTTCCTGATTAATGATTGACTCATTTTCAAGTGCGACAATCAGGTCGTACGGCAGGAAGCCTGCTTCCTCGGCGGGTGAGCCAGAATCCACATCAGCAATGAGCATACCACGCGTATCGGATAGATCCAACGCCTGGGCAATGCGAGGGGTGACTTCAACAAAACTAATGCCTGTGTAATATGAGCGATCAACTTTGCCGTTTTCACGAAGCTCATTGATGATTCGCTGTGCTTTTGCACCTGGAACAGCAAAGCCTAAGCCGACAGATCCACCGGTTTGACTGTAGATCACTGTATTAACTCCGATGACTTCGCCGAGTGCATTAATTAAGGGTCCGCCAGAGTTACCACGATTGATCGCAGCATCTGTTTGAATCATATCATGAAAAAAACGACCGTCTTGGCTTCCGAGATCTCTCTCTGCTGCACTGACCACCCCAACGGTTACACTAGGCTCTGACGCTTCAAAGAGGCCAAACGGGTTGCCCAATGCGATGGCCCATTCCCCTACAATTGGCTCAGGTAATGTCGAAAAATTTAAGTAGTCTAAGGGTTCTTCTGGGGAAACTTTTAATAGAGCTAAATCTGTTGCTATGTCTGCACCAATGAGTTCTGCATCTAGCGTTTGTCCATCTGAGAGAGAAACCGTCACCTTTAAAGCATTGCCAGCCACATGATGATTAGTAACGATATACCCATCAGGAGAAATGACAAAGCCACTTCCGAGGCTTTGTACATGGCGTTCAATGATTTTGGATTGACGATGAGAAAAGAATTGTTCAAAAAATGGATCTTGCAGAAAATCAGAAAATGGATTCTGGTATACCACTTGTTGCACCTCAATGACATTGATGCTGACAATCGCAGGGGTTGCAACGTCAACCGCACGTGTGATTGCGGTTTCTCTGCTAGATGTGATTGAGTCATTAACCGATACAGTCGATTGCTGTAGTTGTGGGGTTTGCTCTTGAGATTGGGCATCTATTTGGCATCCCATTATGAATAAGGGGAGGCAAATAAAAATGAATAAATAAATTCTTTCCATCAATCAAAGGTATGCGTTTAGATATATTGATTTTTATAGATGAACTACAAATGTATTGCTTATGATCCGAAGGACTTGATCAGACAGAATCCGAAATCACTTGTCATGATGAGTTATGGATGAATGTGAGGTCAGATGTGTTGAATTCTTCGCAGAGTGGATGTATAGACGTTCACGGCATCGGTGATCGTTGAGGGACTTTCAGTTTCAAGTGTTTTGAGGATAAGTTTATGCGTTGAAGTATCTTTTGAATCCAATCCTGCAAATAATGCAGAGTGAAGTGAACTCGGTAGATTGAGGGCAAGGATTTGGGCTGCTTGATCTTTTCTGAAACTAATTTTTCTCAGTTCTGAGATCGCTGAATCAACTGCCTCAGAGAGATTTACAACAGAGGCATCAATTATTTTGAGATCATGATTGTGCTGAGAAGGGAAGTCGTAATCTCGATGATGGAGTGCGACTTTGACCAACCCCTCAAGCTCCAATAGATTTTTTGTACGGGACTGCTTGAAATACCATTTTGTCTTAAACTTAATCCGGTGTAGGATTTTAGACTCTCCCATTAAGGTGACCACATAGCCTTCTTTATTGATATCATTCTCGACAGATTCAAGGAGTTCGCTGAGAGATAATTTCTGACGATACCAGCGAGCCATTTCAGTGTCAGCCATAGTTTCTGCAAAGGATGGATCATAATGTTCTTGGCCCGTCTCTCGGTGGATCTGCAACAAATAGACGAGGCTTTTAAGTTGTCCATGATCAAGTACAATTCGGTTTTCAGGATGGATTACTTCAAACATATAGGTATAACTTGGATCAAGTTTCTGGTAGTTTCCATCTTTCTCAAAAATGTCACGCCCATGAACGGCCTGTTCAGACCAGAATGCACCCAATGTACTCCAGTGCCACTCTCCTTTGAATTCCCACAGTAGAACACAGCTACCATCATGTTTTGTTTCGACTGTATAGCCGTCTTGCATGAGTTGTTGTAACTCAGACTCGTCATAATTGAAATGGTTAAAAAATTTTGGCATTGGGAATGCCACAATCTTTTCTGAAGTATGATCAAACACTAATCCACGACAGTAACGAACAAGTTCGTGATCTGGATCACTGAAAAAATTGTATCCATGCGCATACTTATAGACTGCAATATTGCGGTTTTTTAACCAAGATCTAAACACCTTTCGTTGTTTTACCAATCGCTTTAACGTAGGCGGGTCGAGTCGATCGCGGACTAAGTCTGGATCCAGTAGACTGATATTTTTATGATTATCCATAGATGGAATGTAAATGAGTCAGGATGATGCCCCTATGATTGATCAGTTTTTTGATATACCACAATACGATGTATTGGAACTGGCACCTCAACCGAATGTAACGAATTTTATAGAGATTCTATTGTATACCTTTAATGGAATTCTGTTGCGATATTTAGACATCATATGGCATATCAATTTACGAACATGATCTGATAAACTGAGGTGAGACATGTTCATATTGATTGACTAAATCTGACGTATTTTGGTAATCATGGGAAATGTTAAAATTAGCAAATGAATCAGAAAATAATTAATGCATTTGGGAGTTGGAAGGGAAATGCAGAAGGTTTGATTGTCTCATGTGCTCCCGGCCGAGTAAATCTCATTGGGGATCATACCGATTACAATGAGGGCTTCGTATTGCCCATGATTTTGGATCGGGCAATTTACGTTGCCGCGCGCGTAGTGGATTCCGACTTATACCATCTTCGCTCTGAGAACTTCAACGAGGAAATCAAATTTGAAGTCAATCAATGGCCCAATATCCCAACTGCGCATTGGGCGACGTATGTTGCAGGTATGATTCGTGAGATACCTCCGCCTTGTCCAGTAGAGATGTTGATCATAGGAGACATCCCTGATGGTGCAGGGTTGAGCTCTTCTGCTGCATTAGAAATAGCGGTAGGTCTTGCATTGGAGGAGTTGAGAGGCATCTCGATGTCACCTCTTAAACTTGCACAGGTCGGTCAAAAAGTTGAACATCAATATGTGAATGTCAAATGTGGAATCATGGATCAAATAGTATCCAGAGTTGGCCGCTCAGATCATGCATTATTATTGGACTGTCAGTTATTGGAATGGGAGCATATTCCATTTGGAAGCCCAGAGATAAAAATCTGTGTTGTTGATAGTAGGGTAAAGCGACAACTTGCTCATTCTAAGTACAATGAGCGTCGGGAAGAATGTCAAAACGCGCTAAAAACTATTCAGAGTCGATACCCGAGAGTCCACTCTGTTCGAGATATTGAATTACATCATTTAGGTCAATTAAAGGATCCTATTTTACGTCAACGCATCAGACATGTATTAAATGAAAATGCACGTGTGATCCAAGCTCGTGATGCAATTGAGCAGTTAGATTGGAATAGTTTGGGAGTGCATTTAAGTGCGTCACATCGCAGTTTAAGGGATGATTACGAGGTGAGTTGTGAGGAATTGGATTTTATCGTAAGGCATGCAGAGTCTCTCAAGGGTGTTTTTGGGGCAAGAATGATGGGAGGAGGGTTTGGGGGATGTACAATTAATTTAGTGGAAGCTACTAAACCAGAAATGATTGCAGAATCAATTACACGAGTGACTCATTTGCATTATGACCAATCCGTATTCGCATATATTCTTGGTTCAGGGATAGAAGCTGGAGTGATGCGACTATAGGTTCTTGAAAATGATAGATGGACTCTTGAAGATCCGAGTGTATGGTTTCCGAAGATCAGCCCTACATTTGATTGTGAATGATAGGAAATAGCTGTAAAAACTTCATGGATTTGCCTTGCCAATAGGTAAAGTAAGACAAAGACTGGGATTCTTAATCGTCAGAACTTGGCGAATGTATATTCACTGTATTTGACAATTTCTCTGCTCCAGATAACGAAGAAATTATGCCCAAACCACTGGTTAGATCACCAAGAATCCATGCAATGATGGGCTATTAGGTAGAAGAGAGAGGATTTGATATGGATGCATTTTATAGAAGATGATTCGATGAAAAAATTGTTCATCAGAATGACTCATTTTACTTTTGATTTTGCATAATTGTAAGTCTGGCATTTGCCTTGTCAATCACATGGGAAATTCAAAAATTTAACCTAATGTTGTGACACCACCTGATCCAATCACAAATCATACAGAATCCGACACAACATTACCCAAAACGGCGGGAATCCTGTAAATCAAGCCCCTAATAAAACCATATGGTCGTTGGAAATAACAAACTATGCGGAAATTCCCAGGAAACAATCAATATTGAATTCATTTTGGAAGGACTGATGAAGTTGTAGGTTGGAGGAACATCCTAAGATCATTGACTATGCAGAGGAGTGTTTTTTCGGTCAATACAAGTGTATTGAGTTTGTGAAGCACTATGAAAAGTAGGGGAATTATATACGTGAGTGCCCCAGAATGGAACCTTTTTATTTGGAAATGTTTAACAGACACAATAGGATAGAATTAGCGTCTACCCTATTGCTTACCACAACATCAACTAACCTTGATATCATGTCTGTTAAGAAACATTCTAACAAAAAAGGCCAAGAAAGTTCCTTTAGAGGAATCACGTACCGTTTATGCCCAGGTACACAAGAAAAAGCCAATCTATTATCTGGGCTTTGTGGTGCATGTCGGTTTGTGTGGAATGTGATCCTTGGACAAGTCAACGAAGAGTACAGTCAATCAAAGGAAACGGGATCAGATAAGCCAAATGTATCACGGTTCAGCCTGATCACCCGTTATCCGTCTTTACGGAAGGAGATAGGCTGGTTATCCAAGTACTCATCTGCGATTGTACGATTTACGTTATTCAACCAGTCTGATGCTTGGATTGCATTCTTTAAAGGAAAGCGAAAGCATCCTACGTTTCATAATAGATTCCAGCACAATTCATTTACAGCGCCAAAAGGGGCGTTCAAAATTGTAGACAATAGCGTTTATATTCAGAAAGTTGGGTGGATGAAGTTCCGTAGGAAAGGGGGCAATCCTTATCCAGACGGAGAACCCATTGAGCTAACCGTCAAGAAAGATGGCAGGTACTGGAAAATGAGCGTCTTATATAAAATACCAACGTTGAAAACAACAGAGAACGGTGTTGCCATCGGTATTGATCTGAACACGTGCAACGTGGCATGGACTTCAACGGAAGGCGAACGCGGTATGCTGGATATCAAGAAGCCACACCTAAAGGAAATAAAGATTCGTAGGTATCAACGTAAGTTGGCCAGACAACAGAAAGGATCGGGCAGATATAAGGATACTCAGAGAAAGATTTCCAAGTTAAAAAGACAACAAAGAAACGCGAGAAAGAATCAAGATCATCAGAATAGTCGGGCGTTAGCGAATCGTGCGCAGGTATTGATACGAGAAGACTTGAAGATCGAGAATATGTCCAAGTCTGCTAAGGGAACGATAGAGAATCCAGGAACAAATGTAAGGCAGAAGTCTGGGCTAAACCGAGTGATCTTAAATGCGTCTTGGGGGAGGTTCAATAAGTATTGCGACTACAAGATAGGTATGATAATTCTTGTAGATCCGAAGTATACGAGCCAGCGTTGCAGTAAGTGTGGATATACGAGTAAGGAGAATAGAAAGACTCAGAGTAAGTTTAAGTGTATAGCGTGTGGTTATACGGATCATGCGGACTATAATTCGTCTGCGAATATATTGGCCTCCGGGATTGGGGCTGCTGCACGAGGAGGGGCGTTTCCGTTAGGAACCCCTATGATACGTGAAATGGATACGTTTGGGTTGTTCGTCTGAGATGGCACTCACGTATATAATTCCCTAAGGTAGCTTAACACATTTTTAACGAAACCAAATAGAACCAACCGCCATGTCAATAGATTAAGAAGTTCGTTTTAATTATTTGTGATCTTCATTTTCATCCAAACAGGATGAAAAATTAATGAATTAATCGCAAGTATTGCGTTGATTCTCGTTGTAATATTTTGCCGATAATGTTGGACAAGATTTGAAGATGAGATGAAAATTTTGTTGGAAAGACTCTGTGTGATTCTATGCATCAGCATCATCCTGAATAACGATGCATTCGCTCAATCCTTTGCCATCAATAATGGTACTAACCCCACAGAAACAATTACTTATAGTGAGCCGTTTAGGGGAGCCGATGAAAGGAGTTTCAAATTAAGATTGGGGGAAAAACCCGCAGACGAAGTAACAGTCACCATTTCAGGTCATGTAGGGGAAGATATCATTTTTCCTGATGAGTCTAGCACATCGTTGACTTTCACAACTTCTGACTGGAATTTAGAACAAATTGTATCCTATAATATATTGGCAGATGCAGATACCGAAAATGATCAAATAACACTTCAGGTTACTGCATCAGGGGGTGGGTTTGATAGCATTGTAAAAGAACTGAATGTGGTTATCATTGACGAATATAGTACTCCTATGATATACCATGAAATCCCTACTCTTGAAGAAGGCGTAGCGATTGTACACGGGGTCGTTTTAACGATTCCGCCAACTGAAACAGTGACACTTGATCTTTCCATCAACAACAGTTTAATATACATACAAGGTAATGGTTTAACTTTCACGCCTGACAATTGGTGGATAGAGCAGAATTTGGTAGTGTTTCCTTTCACTGATGATAATTCAATTAATGAAAGGATCACAATGACGTATACTGCCTCTGGTGGCAATTATGACGGATTCTCTCGTTCGTATCCCTCGTATGTAGTTGATAGAGATGTTATCACTAATTATCCTAAAAAAATTAATTCATCAACCCCGTTTTCAGTGACTTTTACGTTTGTAGAACCGGTCACAACTTTTGATACAGATGATGTCACTGTAACTGGTGGCACCAAAGGTATTTTAACTGGCACGGGTCAGTCGTATAGCATGGAGATCACGCCAACTGGTGAATCCGATGTCCTCATCTCTGTGGCAAAACACGCGGTCACCATACATGGAATTCTAGCATTCCCTGCCACTCCTGTCATCGCGAGAGTTCTTTGGGATAAAACCGCTCCAACTTTGAGTATTTCGGGAATGCCAGACAAGATCAATACGGATGCATCATTTAGGGTTTACTTCACATTTGATGAATCTGTCACGGGGTTTACGGCGAGTGACGTGACCGTTACGGGTGCTAAACCAGCAAATCTTACAGGCAGTGGTGCAAGCTACTCAATGTACATTAACCCACATGGAAATGCCAATGTAACCGTGTCGGTAGATGCTGATGTAGTGACCGACGGGGCCAATACTGGGCCAAGTGAACAACAATCACAGACTGCGGTATGGGATGGAGTTGCGCCAACCTTAAGTATAGCCGGAGTTCCTGATAAGATCAATGATCGAACTGAGTTTACGGCTGTATTCTCATTTAGTAAATCAGTGACGGGATTTGATGCCAGTGACGTGACCGTCACGGGTGCTAAGCCAGGGACATTGAGTGGTAGTGGTACAACCTACTCGTTGCCAGTTACGCCATTCGGCAATGAGAATGTTGTTATATCGGTGGCTGAAAATGCTGCGACCGACGGCCTATATACTGTACCAAGCACCCAACAAACTGGGACGGCGTTATGGGATGCAGCCCCGCCAAGATTAACGATTTCGGATGTTCCAGAGAAGATTAATAATCGGACTGCATTTACCGCCAC
>JAPOTS010000135.1 GCA_026709065.1 Bacteroidota bacterium | reverse complement strand
CTTGAGGGGGCAGTGCCCTTACGGGCGTGCTGGTTCGATTCCAGTCCCGGGCACCTCCAGACTTTGTCATTCATTAAGACATGATCACTTATCGGAGTGACCTTTAAGCAAATCCAGTTGTGAGCACGAAGACGACTAAACAGGAGTCCCCTCCCCAATTCATCCCTGAGTATAACAAACCTGAATCTCCAGGGGTCTGGATGAATTTTGACAACTCTGTATCAATCTATATGGTCGTGACTCAAACCATGACCTTCCTTGAGGCAGCTCAATCAGCATTTGATCTGCTAAAAGATGCGCAGGAACGATTTCCAGACTGGCCTCGGAGTTTTTATCTTGATATTGTGGGGCATCGTCATGGAGAACATGGTTTCCTTGATGAGTGGATTGAATTTCAGCAAGAATTCTGGTTTTCAACCCTCGCTCCATTTTTGACAAGTTTTGATTTGCCGCTGACAGGGCCATTGCTTAATCCTGATACTCAAAAAAACAACCTTCCAGACTCAATTCTGATCAAGTAGTTCATCTGCTCATGAAGTCTAAGACATTTCAACGCAAATATCTCAATCTTTCAACTCAGCAACTCGCAGAAATTCTCCTACGATCCCCATTCATCACAGTATCCGGGCATAATGCAGCGCGCCCAAAATTTGAACGTCTTCCATTAAATGTTAATGAAGAGCGTAAGGCCTATACTCATAGTCAAATGTTCAAGGAATTGACCCATCGGTTAGGTTCATCAACGGTTACTGATAAAGTCATTCTATGCGCTGCTTATGACCACTTACATTATCAATATGGAACGTACATCTTACGACTCTACGGAGCTGACCAAGCTCTGGTAGATGTCACCGATCCAATTGAAGGTGTCCCCATTGCACTCACCAATCAATTCGCCAAAGATTTGATTGTAAAACAACCAAGTGAACATGATTGGACAGGATGGACACTTTCGGTTTTTTTAGAAGATGGAAAAACAGAGATCTACATTGCTCTGCTCAGTGATCTTGCTCTTACAATTAAGCAAATTTCACGATAGATTTTAGTATTGAAACGGTTAAATATTCCATAATCAAAGTTAAACTCGCTGCTAAAATAGATGTATTTTATTGCTATATTCGTGCATCAATCATGCATTTGTCAGCGACATATCTTGACTCAAATGATTCTCAGGAAATGGACTTATTGAATCTTTCAAAGTATAAGGACAAAAGTTTCCCGTCATCATTATTCGTTGATGTTTTCGCTTGTTTTTCCTAATTTCTATTTATTGAATCCATTTAGCGCCAATTCCAGCTACCATTGCAGATGTTACGGATCTTATCTATCGTTCTAATTATCTCTGCAATCGCCCTAACGTTTATTTTAGGAGGTGACTTTGGAATCACCGATTGGACTATTTACGCGCCTGCACTCGGGTTAACCCTTGTTATTATTCTTCTTTGGATTATCATCTCAGTATCAAATTCAAACCGCAGGAAGGACAAATCAAAAGCTCGATCCGAAGTTAGCAAGGAAACGCTTGAAGATTTAGGAATTCTTGAAATTAATCCAATGCCTTCAAGCCAGTTGAATGATGACCTTTATCCAGATCCACTAAAAAATAAACCTCCCGAATCTGATTCTCCAATAAGTGTTCAGTTAAGTTTATTACAGGAGTCTGATTTGCAAGATCCACCCGCTTCAATTGCATTTGAAAAGTCTTATGATCCTCACAATAAGAATTTTGCAGTCCCTATCCTTCAAGGATTCCGTACAGCTCTTAATGCCCATGCCGTTGGCATTATTCAAGAAATGGGGAATTATGAATACAAAATTTTAGGCAATGTTGGACAAGACTGGATTCGGTCACGCGGTGATGTATTTGTGCTAAAATATGACATGCTTGAAGAATCTCAACATACTGCAATTCTTCCTTTAAGATCTGACGGCTTGCAGTCAAATCATCTCACTTATAGCCGAAAACCTGCTAGTGTCACTGCGTTAGGAATCTCTACCATTGGTGGCACCGGTATTTACCTTCTCGTTGACTCTATTGAAGAAGGAGGATTTAAACATCCACGTGCACTTAAATTACTTGAAGTATTCGGGCGTACCTATGAACTCTTGCTCTATAAAGACGATCCTAACCGCCCACGTCATGAGATTATCTCAGAAGAGATGAGTATCGCACGAGAAAATAATCATGAACTTGCCCTAGCTCTGGTTATCCCTCAACGAGCAGAGCTATTGATTAAAACCTATGCGGATTTTATTGACGATATTGAAGATGAATTAGAAAAGTGCCTCAACCGTGCCACCAAGAAAGGCCGTGTAATCAAATTTGGTGAATTACTATTCGGTGTTTTCACCAATGGTAACAAGAACTCTCTTGAGTTATGGCATCAAAGGATGCAACATGAAATCAAAACGCATGGTGGTTTGCTTACTGGTGGAGTATTTGTCGGAATTGCTATCATGAAAAAAGAATATAAAACCGCAGATGACTTTCGTAATGATGCGAGGCGCGCCCTTGTTGAAGCTTATCAAGGCACCAATGAGACGGTCATCATCTAAATGTTTGTGCCCCCACTGACCAAGGGCACAAATGAGTATCTCCCGAATTCTTCAGTGTCATAGCCCTCTTCGTCCGTCCGTGTAATTCTTGTCATTCTCTGCCCTTTACGATCCCCGATGGGGATGATTAAGCGCCCCCCTGGCGAGTGTTCGCTTGGTTCACGGAGCTGATAGAGTAAATTTTTTGGAACTTCTAATGCCCCCGCAGTCACTAAAATTCCATCAAATGGTGCAAGGCTTGGCCATCCCATCGCCCCATCCCCAACCCTCAACAATGCTCGATAATTTAATTGAGAGAGAATTGATTTTGCACGCTCATATAATCCCTCATGCCGCTCAACTGAATAGACACGTAAACCCATTTCACATAAGACGGCGGCTTGATAACCACTACCCGTCCCAATCTCTAAGACGGAATTACCAGGCTTTGCGTCTAATAACATCGTCTGGTAGGCCACCGTTGAGGGCTGTGAGATCGTCTGTCTCAATCCGATGGGTAATGCAAGATCTTCATATGCACGATGTTGCAGTGCACCATCAACAAATAATTCTCTTGGGACGCGAGACATCGCATCCAACACCCGTTGATCCGAAATTCCCTGTGCTTGAATCTCATCCAAAAGTCGCTCTCTACGGCGGGTAAATACCCGTGCGGAATTGACCATTTAATAGATTGTGTTCACGAAATACTAAGTTAATAACGCCTCGGATAAATGGCTTTGTAACTCAATGGTTGTAAGCCCCGAAATCATGACACCTTGTTCTGCAACTGAGATTTTTCCAGTTTCCTCAGAAACGATCACTACAAAGGCATCGGTTTCTTCTGTGAGACCGACCGCAGCGCGGTGTCGCGTTCCAAATTGCCTACCCAAAGCCCCACTCCGAGAGACAGGTAAAATACACCGGGCCGCCTCAATCCGATTGTCTGTAATGATGATCGCCCCATCATGCAAAGGACTACTCGTATGAAAGATTGACACTAAAAGATTTTTGCTGATCGCGGCCTGTAAAGATTCACCTGTCTCCACATAACTGCGTAGACCGTTTGTACGCTTAAATGCGATGAGTGCCCCAACGCGTTGCTCACTCATGTCTCCAACAGCTTCAATAATTTCAGTTACAAACTCATCACTTTGTACAGATGTGAATAATCGACGAAATAAAGGAGTCTGCCCAAAAAGAATCAATACCCTACGAATCTCTGGCTGAAACACAATAATGGCTGCGATCACATATATATCACTGAGGGCAGAGAACATAGACTGCATCATCTTCATGTCCGTTACTTCTACTGCAAACTGAATGAGTAAAAGTCCCAGGAACCCCCAAAATAAAGAGACCGCAAGGGTCCCTCGCATCGTAAGATAAAGTCTATAGAAAAGAACGGCCACTAATCCGATCTCAAACAGATCAATCAGTCGCACTGGAATGACACCAAATAGATTCATAATCACACCCCAATGACGGCTTCAATAGCTTTGATCATTTGAACGGTTTCTCGGACATCATGGGTTCGAATAATTTGGGCACCTTGGCATACGGCTATGGCAGTCATTCCAAGTGACCCGTACAACCGATCCTCAACAGGAGCCAGTACATCATCATCGCTTAAAACTTGACCAACGGTGCTTTTGCGCGAAATTCCTACCAATATAGGGTATCCTAATTCGGTAATCACATTTAACTGCTGAATCAATTTAAGATTGTCTTGATGATGTTTTCCAAATCCAAACCCCGGATCAATGATCACACTTTTAACTCCTAATTCCTTTGCCTGCTTCGCGACTAGATTTAACATGCCACATACTTGATTAACAACATCTTGATACTCAGATGTTTGGAAGAGCTTGCCAGCTAACTCTACAGAGTGCATGACAACATATGCTGCCCCTACATCTGATGCATACTGTGCAGATAACGTTCCATTTTGCATGCCTAAAATATCATTGATCATATGCGCTCCAGAATCGAGCGCAGCTTTGGCAACGACTGGACTGAATGTATCAACAGAAATAACCGCTTCTGGCATTGATTTCCTTATAGCTTTGACCACTGGAATGACACGTCTTATTTCTTCATTTTCAGGCACTGGGTCGGCTCCTGCACCATAGACATGTCCGGAGGGACGTGATGAAGCACCCCCAACATCTATAATACGTGCACCATCTGCAAGCATCTGATCGGAGTGTTTGAGAGCTTGAGAAATTGTCTTATATTTTCCACCGTCATAAAATGAATCTGGTGTAATATTCAAAATACCCATAACTATTGAACCATGAGACAAGTCAAGCCAGTGCTCACGACAAAAAAGTCTTTCTGTCAGAGTGTTTTGTCTGAATTTAATGATCTTTTTAGGATCATGCATTTAATTGATGGATAGAATCTCAATCTAATTGCAGTAACGTTGTTAAATGCAACGCTTTACGAGTAAATCTTTTCGCTATCAGTCACTTCAAGATGTTTTGTCACTCCCCAATTAAATTACAAACCAATGTGTTAAGACGCTTACTTCGTCGTGCGTCAAACACTGAATGGGGGCGTAAGTTTGGATTTTCCGATTTAGCTCAACATAATGATATTGTCAGTGCCTATCAGTCAAGGGTTCCAATCCATACTTACTGTGATATTCGCTCCCAAGTTGACCGGATGCGTCGAGGCGAGGAAGATATCTTATGTTCAGGACAAGTCAAGTATTATGCAATTTCAAGTGGGACAGCGTCGGAGGGTAAAGTCATTCCCCTGAGTGCCCAGACGCTCAGGATGGGCCGAAAATATGCGTTTGGGCTTTCATTGAATTATCTATTTAAGACTGGGGATCTCAAACCCTTTTTGGGTAAACATTTGACATTACCAGGGCGTGTGGAAGAAGATCAGAGATTTCCGGGCACGCTCATTGGTGAGGTCAGCGGGATACAATCGCTTTTTGCCCCATACATTTTCAATAAAATGTATTGTGCTATTCCAAACTCTATCGTATTCACACCGAACTGGGATCAAAAACTACAAGTCGTTGCCGATCTGACACACCACCAAGATATCCGTTTAATTGCCATGGCTCCAACTTGGGCTCCCGTATTTTTTAGAATATTGATTCAACGTTACAACGAGATTCATGGGACTGATGTGCACACTGTAGGTCAAATATGGCCTAACCTCTCTATTTTTATCTCTGGTGGGGTTGCACTGAGCTCCTATCAATCAATCATTGAAGATCTGATTGCCTTGCCGAATATCACCTTCATGGAAACCTATGGCGCTTCTGAGGGCATGTTATCTTATCAGTCTGATTTTGATGATACCTCCATGAAATTATTACTTAATTATAATATTTTTTACGAGTTCGTACGCATGGAGGATATGAATAAAAAGAATCCTCAACGATTAACAATTGCAGAGGTAGAAACTGATGTGAGATACGCTCTCATTCTGACAACTCCAAGCGGGCTGTGGTCCTATTCTCTTGGTGATGTGGTACGATTTACCAGCACATCCCCTCACAAAATTTTAGTTGCAGGCCGAACCGTTGAAGTCATGGATCAATATGGTGAAGCGGTCTTCGAGGAAGATGCTCGCCTAGCGATCAATCAAGCCTGTACAATCACTAACAGCATGGTGCGCGAATACCATGTTTCTGCGATCCCCCCTACAGGAAAGATCACACCTGCTCATGAATGGTTAGTTGAATTTTATCAGGCCCCAGAAGACTGTGAAGCCTTTCTTCAATCACTTGACTCTTGCCTATGCGAAATTAACCGCCACTACCAAATCCGCCGAGAAGCCAAAGCCTTTAGGCCTCCTGAAATTGTAGCGATTCCGCTTGGAACCTTCGGCGAATGGCTAAAAGCTAGTCGTGGAGAAATCAAAATACAAACCAAAGTGCCCCGAATGAGTGAGGGACGAGATTTCTCAGACGGAATCTTAAACTTTACTGGTGATAAAGCGCAGCGAATTCGTGTTGAAGAATTTCTGTGACTTCTCTCGTTGAAACTCAAACATGGGTATTTCCGACGGCTATTGCATGCATTGATGATCGATCCATCAGAGAGGCAAACCCACTGCTCAAATTGGCTCACCGTATTTCCCAATAATCTATATGAGGCAATGTTTCATCAATCAAGGAGGCATGTCCTCCGATCATAGGATAAGGCGCGGGTCGCCCATCAAGGAGATCTGAAAGATCACACTCTTCCCCATTCAAATATCTTAGGACACCGCCATTGGCAGATAACATGGCATAGCCGGGAGCAAGATCCCAAATCTTGTCATGTCCGATCAAGACTAACTCAGCACAACCCGTAGCCACAAGGCTTAGATGTGCAGATGCTGTTCCTAGTCCGAAAACCCGTCCAGGAAATGATCTTTGAAGTGTGTATCTTTGATGTGGACGGGCATGAGTGAGCATGATGCTGTTTTCATCAAGAGAGCGATCTGCAGATAACAGTGTTGGCTGAGCATTTCGCCATACACGTTCTCCTTTTGTATAAAACAGATCACCCGTTGATGGAATATAAATAAAGCCGTCTTTGGGTTGCCCATTGTCAATCAAGCCTATCGCAATTCCCCAACTTGACATTCCCGCCACAAACGGAACTGTGCCATCAATTGGATCGATTGTCCAATATCTTGATCCTTTCAGTGGATTCCGTAACACTTCATTTTCCTCGGCAATGATTCCATCATTTGGAAATTTCTGTGAAATAATGGAAATCAGGAATTTTTGAACATCTCTATCTGCAGCGGTAACGGGTGAGCCATCTTCTTTTATCTCAGGGGATGTGCAAAGAAAGTAGTTCATTGCCCGTTGCCCCGCTTCAATTAACAGGGGGCGAAAAAAATCCACGTAAGTTTCCATTACTGCAACTAATGGTCTAGTCATCTACTCAGGTTTATACTCGACTGTTAATAAAGCGATTAAATCACACTAGTCATGACTTAGATTGATAAACACCTAACTCCATTAAGCAGTCATCCTTGGAAATGACCAATTTCGAGGTGACGACTCCCCACAGTGAAGACAGGAGTTTACGGCGCATTTGATAAAAATGGGGAAGCTGTCTTTGGAGAGGATACCCACACGCTGTCAATCAACTTGGAACCGATGTAATAGTCTTGTGAGGTACTAGCATGTGATCTCAATGCAACCAGATGGTATCATGCTTCCTTTCCTTCAATGGATCTTTGAATATAATCAGACTCATGAAGACTGTGCGAGTTTGTCTATACTACCAGATTTGCGAGAACGTTAAAGCCTGTGGCCTAATGAAATCGTCATCATTCCTAATGGAATCTTCTCTACTTGATTACAGGCTACCAGAGGAGAGACCACCAATCAAACGAAAGCCCCCTAATAAACGAACATACATCCATATCGCATGGGATTTTGAAACAGTTTGGGATAACTACTCATTGAATTCATATGGCGGAATTCATGTGAGCCTCAAAATCATTATGAACAAAAGATCTGAATAAACTTATGTCACCTGATAACATCTTTGCACGGGAATAAATAAGATTGCCAAATCAATGTAGGGAGTATTTCACCTTAGATTATTTAAAAATCTAATACTGAATCTCATGGTTATATGAATTAGACCACTTCTCATTATCGAAACAAATACACTATCAATGTCTTTACGAATAAACCTATGTAGCGGCCCCCGGAATGTATCCACTGCGCTAATGTATTCATTTGCACAGCGAACTGATACACATGTCATTGACGAACCCCTTTATGCCTATTATCTACGAACCACTGGTGCAGAGCATCCAGGCAGAGATGAAATTTTAGCCCATATGAATGATGATAGCGATCAGGTCATAAATAAAATTTTCTTAGGGGCATTCTTGGATCCAGTTGTGTTTATCAAGAATATGGGACATCATCTGATTGACCTTAACTTGGATTTCTTAAAGAAAATGACGACCGTCTTTTTAATTCGTGATCCTAGGCAGATGCTTCCCTCTCTGATCAATCAGATCCCATATCCCACACTCGCAGATACTGCATTAGCGATGCAACGAAAGGTATTTGACTCACTGAGTGAGTTAGGGCAGTCACCATGTGTCATAGATGCAAGAGAGTTGCTATCTAACCCAGAAAAGGTGCTTCAACAATTGTGTTTGCTGATTGGGTTAACCTTTGATTCGGCCATGCTTCACTGGCAAGCTGGACCTATTGCCGAAGATGGGATCTGGGCCCCTTACTGGTACCATGTGATTCACAAATCTACAGGTTTTGCGCCCTACAAAGCTAAAACAGCTCCATTTCCAGAGGTTCTTTCCCCATTACTTGAGGAATGCCTCCCCCATTACAATTATTTATATCAATTCGCAATTAGAGCCTAACCCATGCATACTTCCATTCCCGACGATCGCAATCAAACCATTAAAGTATGGGTCAAGGATCAATTACTTCCCCGCGCAGATGCAAAAGTCTCTGTCTTTGATAGTGTCGTACAAGGAGGAGATGCCGTTTGGGAAGGAATTCGAGTCTATGATGGCCGGGTTTTTGAGCTCAATTTTCATCTTAACAGGTTAATGAATTCTGCACATGCAATGGGATTTTCAGATGTTCCAACTTGCGAATTCATCAAACATGCTCTTTTTGAAACACTCAAATCTAACGAGATGCGTGACGATACGCATGTCCGTTTAACGTTAACTCGAGGTGAAAAAACCACTTCTGGAATGGACCCCCGCCTCAATATATATGGTCCAACTCTGATTGTGTTAGCCGAATGGAAAAAACCTCTTTTTGCTGAAAATGGAATCAGACTTATCACTTCGTCTGTACGTCGCAATTCCCCCCAATGTATTGACTCAAAAATTCATCATAACAATCTAATCAACAATATTCTAGCTAAAATTGAAGCGAATTTTGCAGGGGTAGACGATGCTGTCATGTTAGACATCCATGGTTACCTCTCAGAAACGAATGCGACAAATATATTCTTGGTAAAAGATCATTCTCTGTATACCCCTCATGCCGATAGTTGCTTGCCTGGAATCACTCGGTCAAAGATTCTGAAGATCGCTAAAGATCTTCAGATTCCCGCCATTGAACGAAATCTATCCACTACTGAAATGTACACAGCAAATGAAATGTTTACCACTGGAACCATGGGAGAATTAGATCCTGTCGTGGAAGTAGATGGCCGCACGATCGGCGATGGAAACCCTGGACCAATCACTCTAAAACTCTGTAATGAATACTGGAAACGAACCAAATCCGAAGGAGAGCCACTTCCTTTCTAATTAAGGAATATTAAGCACTTTATGGGTCTGAACGCTGAGTCTCCACTGAGGATGTTCCATGCAGTAGGTAAGTGCTTTTTGTGTGTTTTCATCAGTGTCTGGGCCATCCATTGGTTGTAAGAAAAAATACTCAAAATCTAAAGCTTCAAACATAAAAGGCAATGCATTTTGCTGTGGATAAACAAGTTTCAGTTCGTGACCTTGTTTTAGAGTTAACGGTGCACCAGCCTTCGGGCTAACACAGATCCAATCAATGCCTTCGGGGGCAGGAAGCGTTCCATTGGTTTCCACTCCGACCTCAAAGCCGCGTGCTTGAAGAGCCTTAATGAGATCAGCATTTAGTTGCAATAATGGTTCACCACCCGTGCAAACCACATAGGGTTTTGAGCGCTGGGCGTTTTTCTTGGGCCAAGTATTGAAGACGTGATCTGCCAAGTCTAATGCGGTTGCAAAGCGTCCACCTCCAACTCCATCCATGCCAACAAAATCAGTATCACAAAATTGACAGATAGCACTTGCTCGGTCAGCTTCATGTCCACTCCAAAGATTGCATCCAGCAAAACGCAAAAAAACGGCTGGCCGCCCAGTCATATGACCTTCCCCTTGTAGGGTATAATATATTTCTTTCACTGCGTAAGCCATGCAATGCGATCTTCAAGCCTCAGTATATCTGAATTTAATTGCATGTTGGAATAGAGCCACATGGTTTCTACTATCATTCAATCAACCTATTATCAGCTCAATCAGGGCTGCAGTGATTTCAACCACATAATTCTCAAAAACCATTGATCAATGCCTAACTGATGCCTGCACATGGACACTCATGTTTTCAATCGTAGATTGGTGCTGATGTGCTAATCCCGAGATGGAAAATGACATCCAATGCCAAGGATTCAGCTGTCCTCCCACTCTGAGAAGCCTCC
>JAPOTS010000104.1 GCA_026709065.1 Bacteroidota bacterium | reverse complement strand
AACTAGATCCTCGGAAAAAAGATTCAGTTTTGGTGAAATTAATTTTAAACTCAATCGTCGTGAATATTAAGGGACAAAGATCAAAGAACTACGCGGGATATTGGTTCAAGAAAGTAGATACTGGTCAGATCCACTGGATCTTTCAGCTGAATACTGGACAGATTAGGGGCGAATATGCGTCTCAAAAAGTTTGAGAATCCGCAGGTACTGATCAGTCCAACTGGATGGCTCCTGAAAGCCATGTCCCTCCACGGGGTAGAGGGCAATTTCCCAGTCTTTCTTACCGAGCTCAATCAGGCGTTGTCCCAATCGGACAATATCCTGAAATTGTACATTCAGATCCACCATGCCATGAGGCATCAACAGAGGATCGTCTAACCCCTCGGCAAAATGGATGGGAGAGCTGCGTGCATATGCCAAAGAATCCGTTGCAGGCGTATTGAGAATATTGGAGGTGTACCCATGGTTATAGTGTGCCCAATCCGTTACACTCCTTAAGGCTGCACCTGCTCCAAAGTGTTCAGCCTCTGTAAATAGGGCCATCAATGTGATAAAGCCTCCATAGGAGCCGCCATAAATGCCAATGTGATCGGAGGTAATACCATAGGTGTCCGTAGTATATTGTGAAGCATCTACGTAGTCTTGTAGATCACGCCCTCCCATATGGCGATAGATGGCCGTACGCCAGTCTCGCCCATATCCAGCGGAGGCACGAAAGTCCAATTGGATGACCACATACCCCAGATCTGCCAGAAGATTGTGAAACATGTATTCCCGATAATAACTGGACCACCCATCGTGGACATTTTGCATATAGCCCGCTCCATGTACAAAAAGGACAGCAGCCCCGTTCGGAGCTGTTGGTTCAAATACATGTGCGGGAACCATTACCCCATCGGATGCCTTAATGTTGCGTGTTTCAGGGGTTCGCCAAGGATACTCAAGCCAAGTACTTGTCTGCGAATGAGTGATGCGAGTGGCTGGTTTCATGGGTTCTTGCACATAGACCTCAGGTGGTCTTGTTTGAAGTGAATTCAAAACAGCAAGGAGGTCCTCATCAGGAGATAGCACGGCAGTGTTTCTCCCAGGAAGCGTTGTCAACCGAGTTCGCGTCCCTCCATGGACATCCATCTGATAGTAATGGCGAACAGAACTGGATTCTTCGCTACTTGAAAAATACCATAGATCTCCATGTTTTGACAAGACTGGATCAAAGATTTCAAATGCTCCATCGGTCAACTGACGAATGTCACCAGTTTCAACATTCACGGTATAGAGATGACTGTAGCCAGTCGCTTCACTCTGAAAATAGTAATGTTCCCCATCGGGAAGCCATCCACCCGTACTTTGTCCTCCGAACCAAGAAATGCCAGGCCCTGCGATCCAAGCTTCATCATGCTGACGATCCAACAGATCAAGAGTAGCATCAACTGGATCAAGCCGCATCAGCCAACGATCTTTATTATCATCTGATCGTACTTCAAGGATCGCATGTTGTCCGTCAACACTCCAAAAGGGGCCATAGCTGAATAAATTGCGTTTGGATTCAGACGAGTCTATCTCCATGACTTGATCTTGCATATATTCAGGTACATCATATGCCCCTTCAATTTGATACAGGTCCACCTGATAAGTGGTGTCTCGGGTTAAATCTTGAATATAGAGATGGCGATCACGAGCGGAGATGCCTACTTTGCCCCGAGCCATTAGTACTTCGGTATATCCGCTGTCGGTCACCCAGTCAAGAGCCCGAGTACGTTTGGTAGATTCAGAGGGGGAGGAGGTCACAAAGGTCACAAAACGCTCAGTAGGATCTATCTGGAGTTGGGAAACAGCTTTTGAGTGGAGATACCATGTTGGGGGCAAATCAAGAAAATCTTCGTCCTTTTCACGGGCGACCGTTTCCAACTCTTCCTCTACAAGCTCCTGTTGGATCACTTCAAAGAGTTCGGATTGCTGATCTTCCAGAAATCTGTCCTGAACGTCAGGAGATGGATCCTCTGGGGTAGCTCCTTCTCTTAAGTCGGTCAATTCAACCAGAGCACCGGAATCAATAAAGAGTTTATAGAGATTATCGTTACGCTCAAAAATGATAGCATCTCCAGCGAGGGAAAAACGCGGAGCTGCTTCTATATCTCGCGTTTGCGTCAGACGTGTTGAGACCCTAGTCTCGAGCTCATAAAGGAATAGATCCCCACGCTCAACATAGATTTTACGAGCAAGATCAGCATCATAGATATGCTCTCCGTGTTGCCAACCCGAAAATATGGGTCCACGATAAAGTCTTTCCTGACGAGATACCTGGCGAGGTGTACTATCATCCCGCGTGATCTTGAACAAAGAATCACTCTCAAATTCTCCCAAAGGGTTCCATTCAAAATAGAGAGTATGTCCATCCTCACTCCAAGCTGGGGTGGATGGCCAGTCTCCAATGTATGTTGCTGGATCTTGCATGATCTTCTCAACCGAAAGAGATGACTGTTGTGCAAAGACTGAGCCAGTTACGAAGATCATCAGCAACAAACCATAAAAACGATGTAAGTACTTCATGCTAAAAATTAAGGTTGAGTGTTTCCAATGCAGACAGTGCATTCATCAGCCGAATCTGATGTGCTGTCCTACAACTTGATTCAATAGGCGAGGGGATGCAAAGACTAGACTGAGAGCTTTTCCGCGGCTGAGGGCCACATTAATACGCTCTCTGGAGAGCAGAAAATCCATACCCTTCGGAGCTTCTTCTGTAGAGGTAGATGTCATGGTTACTAACGCAACAGCCGCTTGCTGCCCCTGAAATTTATCTACGGTTCCAACTCGAATAGTGTCGGGAAGCATTTTTCGGAGCATATTCACTTGTGAGTTAAAGGGAGCAATCACGATGATATCTTCGGGATCCATGGGTTTAGTGTCCCCATGACGATCTGTCCACGAGCCACTCAGTAAATGATCAATGACAATCTGCAGAGCCCTCCCCTCTTCTTCACACTCCTGCATACGAGGTTCTTGATGATCAACTGGAACAAGATAGGCACCAGAATGAGGCATAGACTGTGCAAGAATGGACTGGAGTGCGGTGTCTGGATGAGGGAAAAGTCGCCCTTCATAAAATCGTGCAGAGACATACTCACACAATGTAGGATGCATTCGCCATGTTTCTCCAAGGAATATGCCCTCTTCTGGCTTGACAAGTTGATTGCTTCCAAGCATCCATTCCAACAAGAAAGGTCTGATGGAGTTTCAACTCGCTCTAATAAATCCACATAACTATGCCATTTCTGTCCTTGGAGTGCTCCCTGATATACGACATCTACTCCACTTTTCAGAGCTTCAACCGTTTGATCAAAAGCATAAGCCCCCGTTCAATGGACACAACGATTTTACTAGCTTGTTGTATAAATAACAGGTATTGTTGCTCATGTTCGTTTCCTAAGTGGCCGAGCATTTTTGCGTCTTCTGAGTCTGGTGCAGCTTCAAGATCTTCTCCTTTGGCTTTCCATAAATCTAGGTTTGTAGCATGCCTACACACAGAGAAACGTTGCAGATCGGATGCGTATAGTCTTAGTTTGTCGTCAGAACCAAGTTTCATGGTGAGAATAGGTTGATCAACATAAAGTTACTATCTTTTGATTAACTTTGATCATTCCAGGGGTCAATCATCTCCATGGAACGTTTCAATTTCATTTTCTATCATACAAACATTCTACTTTGATCTGATGCATAGATTTTTATGGCTCTTAATCCCCGTTGGTCTGCTGATGACATCTGCTTACTTCAGTTGGTCTGACGATCACCTACCATTAGAACAGATCACACTCCCCGATGGATTTACTATCGAGGTGTATGCCGATAGTGTTCCAAGTGCCCGTCAGATGGCATTATCACCATCAGGGATTCTTTACGTCGGTGCAATCGCACAAGGAACGGTTCATGCGGTTGTGGACAGAGATGGCGATATGAAAGCAGATGAGCTCCATCTGATTGACGAAGATCTGGAGTTACCCTCTGGACTAGCTTATCACGATGGATCTCTTTATGTCGCGGCAGTGAGTCGAATTTACAGGTATGATGATATTGATAATCAACTTGATAATCCCACAGCACCAGTGGTCGTTGTTGATGATTTACCTACAGAACGACACCATGGATGGAAATTCATTGCCTTTGGTCCAGATGGGAAATTGTATGTCCCTGTTGGTGCCCCTTGTAACGTATGCGAAGAGCCCGATCCTTTTGCCACGGTTTTACGCATGAATGCAGATGGCTCTGAGCGAGAGGTGTATGCACGAGGGATACGAAATTCAGTTGGTTTTGACTGGCATCCTATGACTGGAGAGTTGTGGATTACCGACAACGGGAGTGATAACATTAGCCCTGATCCAGCAATTACGGATAACCTTCCTTCATGTGAATTGAATCATGCCCCAGAACCGGGTATGCACTTTGGATACCCTTACTATCATCAAGGAGATACTCCTGATCCAGAATTTGGTGAGGGCCGGACGGCGGATGAATTTACCCCTCCTGTACTGTTACTCGGACCTCATGTCGCTCCTCTGGGGATTGATTTCTATACTGGCAGCATGTTTCCAGATCAATATGTCAATCATGCATTTATTGCAGAGCATGGTTCATGGAACCGCAGAGAAAAGATTGGTTATCGAGTCAAACTCGTTCATTTTGATGATGCGGGTATGGCGGTAGATCAGGAAGTGTTTGCAGAGGGCTGGTTACAGGGTCAGGACCACTGGGGCCGCCCGGTAGATATTGAAACTCTCCCAGACGGATCTATCCTCGTCAGTGACGATTATGCCAATACAATTTATCGGATCACGTATTCAGCCGATGGATAGGATAGACTTTGTTGAATGCTCCATCCCAGACCGGCCATGAGTATTTGGTCATTTTAGCGTCAATGATTGATGTTGCTCCAGTGATCGGGGATAAAAATGCCTGTGTTTTCGCTCTTGGGAATGTTTATCAAGTAGAAACCCCATATGATATGTCGTTTCTGCCTAGTCATAAGCCCCATGTTTTCATCGTAATCTATGACTATCTTTTAGGTACTCTAACCTTGATCAATCATGATAATTTCTTTAAAATATAGTTCTCTGTTGCTCTGCATATTTATTCTTTTGGGATGCTCTCAAGATGATGCCGCAGACCTCGTTCTTATAAACGGAAAAATTGTAACTGTTAATCCTTCTCAACCCGAAGCAGAAGCAGTCGCAATTAAGGCAGATACCCTTGTTGCTGTAGGATCATCATTAGAAATTGACTCCTATATTGGGGAGGATACTCAGGTGATTGATTTGGAAGGCACATTAGCAGTTCCAGGTTTGATAGAGGGTCATGGGCATTTCCTTGCCATCGGCGAAGCCAAAATGATTCTTGATCTGACAAATGCGAAAAGTTGGGAAGCAATTGTAGCGATCGTTGACTCCGCCGTCACACAAACAGAACCTGGCGAATGGATCACTGGTCGTGGATGGCATCAGGAAAAATGGGATTCTATACCACCTGGGACGGTTGAAGGAGTCCCAACTCACCACTCACTCAGTAAGGTGTCTCCTAATAATCCAGTATTTCTTCGTCATGCGAGCGGACATGCTGCCTTTGCTAATGAAGCTGCCATGAATGCTGCGGGAATAAGCCCCGAAACCCCTAATCCTCCTGGTGGTGAGCTCATTCGCGACCTACGGGGTGAGCTAACGGGCTTGATGAGAGAAACCGCTGAGGACTATGTTGCATCCGCTCTTGAAAGAGCACGACAGAACATGAGTCCTTCAGAACTAGACGCAGAACTTCGCATGATGGCACAACACGCCTTTGATGAAGCGCTCTCTCACGGAATTACCTCGTTCCATGATGCAGGTGTCGGCTTTTCAACAATTGACTTCTACAAACAACTTGCCGATGAAGGAAACCTGCCTGTTCGCCTTTATGTGATGATTCGAGCAACCAGCGATGAATTAGCTCATCGGTTGGCTTCCTACCGATTGATTGGATACGGCAATCATCACCTGACCGTTCGCAGTGTTAAACGTTCAATCGACGGCGCATTGGGTTCACATGGAGCATGGCTATTAGAACCCTACTCAGACATGCCTTCATCAAAAGGGCTAGCGACGATTGCTGTAGATGAACTTCGCGCTACGGCAGAAATTGCGTTTTCTAATGCCTTCCAACTCAATGTTCATGCAATTGGAGATCAGGCAAACCGCGTCACCCTTGACATTTTTCAATCGATCTATCAAAGGAGTGATCAAGATTTGCGATGGCGTATTGAACATGCTCAACATCTTCACCCCGATGATATTCCAAGATTTGGAAATCTTGGTGTCATCGCATCCGTTCAAGGTATTCATGCGACCAGTGATGCTCCTTGGGTCTACCGCCGCTTAGGAAATATTCGTGCTGAAACCGGAGCCTATCGCTGGCAAACCCTGTGGCAGACTGGTGCATTAGTCAATAATGGTACTGACGCACCAGTCGAATCCATCAACCCAATTGCTAATTTTCATGCAACTGTCACACGGATGTTGGCTGATGGATCTACCTTTTATCCAGAAGAACGGCTCACCCGCGAGCAAACACTCCAATCGTTTACCATCAATAACGCGTATGCGTCCTTTGAAGAAGATATTAAAGGATCCCTTGAACCCGGAAAACTTGCAGACATTACTGTCCTCTCAAAAGATATAATGACGATTCCTGATGAAGAAATTCAATCCACCGAGGTTCTTTACACCATCGTGGGAGGTAAAATTCTCTATCAGAAAGACCGCTAACCCTTTGAGACTCTGGCATGAATCGCTAATATTGCTAAGTATGCCCCCACCATCAAAGCCCCCATCATCTCACGACCAACCTCGTCGGAAAAGTAATGTAACCCCTGACTAACGACAATCCACAGACAGTAGAGTCCGAACCCGCTAATCGCTATTGCCAATATCGTTAAGACTTGCCAAGGAATCTGTCTAAACAATCTGACGAAACCGATCACTGCGGCAATCCCATAGATCAATACCCACCACAGTGCATCAGGATCATTTAACTGCCAATAAGCACATAGAAAAAATAGGAGTGCTCCAACAAGCGTAAATCCTTTGATAATCAAGCGCATGATGGGCCAAATCCTTGTTACCATTTCATTTGGACACCTGCAAGCACGGAGCGTTCCGCAGCAGGGTACAATAAATAGGTGTCTGATCCGCCTGGGTCTGGAAATCCTGTGGTACTGAATAAATTATTCATCAGATTAAGGGTCTCCAATTCTAAGGAAATTCTACCCAGAGAATAGGTAATCTTAAAATCTACAGATGAGAAATTATCCAACCTTTCGGTATTAGCATTGTCAAGCCAGATTCGTCGCGTACTCCGAATCGTTGCCATCGCACGCAGATGGTCCATAATTGGCAAACTGATAGATGACGATAGGTAATCTATAGGAATTGTTCTGATGAACTTACCCTCGTACTCTCCTTGACGAAAGGTGACGTTTTGAAGTGTATAATTAAATCGAAATGAAGCTATATCCACTCGTTCAAGATGGAGTCCTACTTCAATCCCACGATGTCGACTACTAGCAATGTTTTCGTATTGAAACGTCTCAAATGAAAAATCTAATTCATCTTCCATGTCCATCTGATAGAGACTGAGCGTCAGATCTCCCTTCAATTTTTCGGGAATCAGTACGGCCCGATGATAAATGCCTGTTTCAAAGCTAATCCCTCGCTGAGGTTTAAGATTCGGGTTAGAAATTGAGATACCATCCGGAGGGTTTGCGACTGGAATTAACCTCTGACCGAAGAGTTGATCCATCGTCGCAGTCTTGAATGACCACGCAACATTTGAATACCAATTCCCTACATGTCGGGCATTTGAGGTGTATCGATAATTAAAGCCGAATTTTGGACTCAATGCCGTATGAACTGAGCTCAAATCAGACAGCCCCTCTGGGGTGTAGGTATCATTGATCCGATCATAACGAAGTCCCACTGAAGCTCGAATTTGAGGAACAAGAGTAATATCGTATTGAGCGTAGGCCGCAGATGCATGGCGGGTGCCTTTGCCTTGTGATGAAAGATCGCCGATCGTCCCATCATACTCTTCAAATGTTGAAGCAGGACCTGTAACCATATTATACCATGCTACATCTAATTCCCCCCTTTGAAGATCCACTCCAACAGTAAGGTGGTCTGATGCAATGAGGTTTTGTGAGAGCCACTGTCCACTGAAGAATAAACGCGTAGTCTCAAATTCTCGCCATTTGACATCTGCAAATTCTGCCGTAATCGGCAGTGCGCGTCCACCTTTAAGTGTTCTTTCATTCGCGGCAGCCGAAATCAACAGCGAAGATTTTTGATTCAGATTGACCTTCCCATTTAATGCCAACCGTTCGGTATACTCGTCATTGGTGTCAAAGCGAAAAAAGGGCGATCCTTGAATACGATCCTCTGCGATCTGGTCCATTGTAAGTGGTCCAGGTATATCATAATCCCTTGAATGCAAAGATGCAGAAAATTTCAGATCTATCCTTTGAGATTTGATTACATCAAATTCAAGCCCAAGCCCCCGAAGAAATCGGTTAGCATGATCTCGATACCCGTTAGTCGATTCATAATTTCCCCATGAAGAAATGATTCGTTTTCCCCATGAAAAACGAGAAGAACCACTCGCTTTCAAGATTCCAAATGAGCCTCCAGCAATCGCCACCCCAAAACTTGACGGAGCATCGGAATCGGTGATGATATTAATTACACCTCCAATGGCAGCATCTCCATATAACGAGGATGCTCCTCCCCGAAGAATTTCAATAGACTCTATCGCTGTAAGTGGAATCTGATCCCAATTGATGAGACCGGTTTCCAATGCATTTACAGGCTGCCCATCAATCATGAGCAATACATATTCTGCCTCGCCTCCACCATAAAAACCACGGATGATGGGCTGCACATCATAGCCCAGCCCGTCTAACTGGAGCATCGCAAATCCCGGTACGTGTCTAAGGATTCCACCCAAATTTCCTACCCCAGCGAGTTGCGCAATATCATCACGTTTTAAAACACTTATTGCTCCAGTTGACTTTGAGCGAATAGAGCTGTATCGATCTGCGGTCACAATTACATCATCCATTTCTAGAATTCCCAATGTATCCGCATTCTGTGCAGATAGAATGATTGGAAATAAGAAAGTCAGACACAGAACTATTAAGGTTACTTTGAATTTCATTAAACTCTATATTAAATGGAAACAATTATACTGTGTCATCTAACCCATGTGTATGTTTTAATGAGAGGCACTCACTATGAGTCACAATCCCCATATATTAGGATATTCGATCATTTGATGAAGCAAATCTGAAATCACATCAACCTCAATATTCGGAAATAATAAAATCATTTAGTGAATGTGAGTTGAATTTTATGTTGATTGTCAATCTGAGAGTATCATTGAAACTATGATCATTCAGGATAGATATCTAGCGATTCCAATGCTTCAATTACCTGATCATGCACAACTCCATTGGTAGCAATGATTCCTACATTCTTTTCAAGCCCCATCCCACAACTAAGATCGAGTAATCGCCCACCACAATCGGTTACTTTACCACCAGCTTCCGAAAGGAGTAGAGCTCCAGCTGCATGATCCCAAATTCTTTCTATATAACCGTTTCCAAGTGGAAGGCGCATATAGATTTCTGCATGCCCGCGTGCAACAACAACATATTTGGCCTGACTATCTAATTCCACACGTGCTGTATTGATCTCTAGGTAATCTGCAACGCGATGTATATCTTTAAGCGAGGTATGTCCAGACTCTATACTTTGGCAAATTCTCGGCTCACCGCTGATGTGGGTTTGAGTAACTTGAAGAAGCTGATCGCCATGATAAGCACCATTGCCTCTTGATGCGAAAAATACTTGATCGCTTAACTTAGGACATGCAAGCCCACACACTACAACTTCCCCATCTTCAATTAAAGCCAGAGCTATCGCGTAGTGCCCACCTCTTAGGAATCCTTTTGTCCCATCAATTGGATCTAAAGTCCAGAAACGATCTGAATAAGTCTTTGCATTGCCGTAATCAATCCACTTCATTGCATCACTTAATGATGCACCAGGCCGAACCATTTCAAGATGTGTTCCTAAAATCTGGCGAAGTTCGGCCTGTTCACTTGATTGAAGAAGCGCACTGTCTTCTTCAGCAATAATTGGATCATCAGGAAATGCCTCACGGAGCATACGACATACTACAGCCTGGCTTCCAAAATCTGCAATAGTCACGGGGCTCAGATCCCCTTTAATCATTGCATCATGACCTTGAACAGAATGACATAGCAGAGTAGCTTCTGCAAGCGCCATGGTCGCAATTTCAATTTCAGCTGCGTACGTTTTATTTGACATTCTGAGTGGAAGAAATCATTGAATCATAGGATGGAATCTTGTCTAAAAATTGATAACTGTGATCAGAGTGATTGATCATGCAACAATAATGTTCCATTCCATTTGTGATGACCAAATACGGTACATTGAACCCAAGATTGTAATGGCCGATCTGATTAAATACCTCTTGATTAAGTTTTACAGAAGGCCTTTTACATTCAATCAATAATAATGGTGCAACCTGTTGACTATAAGCAACAATATCTGCCCGATAATGACGATCCCGTATTGGAATAGTGACTTCAATTCCAATTAATCCGCGAGGAATTCCTAAGTGATTAATCATATACTGTACAAAATGCTGACGAACCCATTCCTCAGGAGTCAATTGTACAAATCGCTTTCGGATCGGATCTAAAATAACGATCCGACCATCCTTATTACGAAGTTCATAGTTGTATGTTGGCAGGTTTAACTGCTCCATACTCACAGTAGCATGTTGGACCATTGTTGAGACTACCGAGTAGAAAATTCCTATCGGGGTGTGGCGCAGCCCGGTAGCGCGCTTCGTTCGGGACGAAGAGGTCGTGGGTTCAAATCCCGCCACCCCGAC